>NZ_CAJPHE010000009.1:0-277575 GCF_905339875.1 Burkholderia sp. BCC1998 | reverse complement strand
TCGTTGAACCTGACCGGTGTCGAAACCGGCGCCACCGTCGAATACTCGATCGACGGCGGCCATACGTGGAACACGAGTTTCAGCGCGACCGAAGGCGTGAACGATGTGCAGGTCCGGCAAACCGACATCGCCGGCAACACGTCGGCCGCGACATCGTTCAGCTTCACGCTCGATACCTCGGCTGCCGCCCCCGGCGTCGCGCTGACCACCGATTCCGGCAGCAGCGCGTCCGACCACATCACCAATGTCGGCACGTTGAACCTCACCGGCATCGAAACCGGCGCCACCGTGCAGTACAGCGTCGATAACGGTGCGCACTGGAGCACCAGCTTCGGTGCCCTGGAAGGCGCGAACAACGTGCAGGTCCGGCAGATCGACGTCGCGGGCAACACGTCGGCGGCGACGTCGTTCAGCTTCACGCTCGACACGTCGGCCGCCGCGCCCGGTGTGGCGCTCACCACCGATTCCGGCAGCAGCGCGTCCGACCACATCACCAATGTCGGCACGTTGAACCTCACCGGCATCGAAACCGGCGCCACCGTGCAATACAGCGTCGACAACGGGGCGCACTGGAGCACCAGCTTCGGTGCCCTGGAAGGCGCGAACAACGTGCAGGTCCGGCAGGTCGACGTCGCGGGCAATACTTCGTCGGCGACGTCCTTCAGCTTCACGCTCGACACATCGGCCGCGGCGCCCGGCGTGGCCCTCACCACCGACTCCGGCAGCAGCGCCTCCGACCACATCACCAATGTCGGCACGTTGAACCTCACCGGCATCGAAACCGGCGCCACCGTGCAGTACAGCGTCGATAACGGTGCGCACTGGAGCACCAGCTTCAGCGCCGTCGAAGGCACGAACAACGTGCAGGTCCGCCAGATCGACGTCGCGGGCAATACGTCGGCCGCGACGTCGTTCAGCTTCACGCTCGACACGTCGGCGGCTGCACCCGGTGTTGCCCTGACCACCGACTCCGGCAGCAGCGCCTCCGACCACATCACCAATGTCGGCACGTTGAACCTCACCGGCATCGAAACCGGCGCCACCGTGCAGTACAGCGTCGACAACGGCGCGCACTGGAGCACCAGCTTCAACGCCATCGAAGGCACGAACAACGTGCAGGTCCGCCAGATCGACGTGGCCGGCAATACCTCGTCGGCGACGTCGTTCAATTTCACGCTCGACACGTCGGCCGCCGCCCCCGGCGTGGCCCTCACCACCGATTCCGGCAGCAGCGCGTCCGACCACATCACCAACGTCGGCACGTTGAACCTCACCGGCATCGAAACCGGCGCCACCGTGCAGTACAGCATCGACAACGGCGCGCACTGGAACACCAGCTTCAACGCCATCGAAGGCACGAATAACGTGCAGGTCCGGCAGGTCGACGTCGCGGGCAATACTTCGTCGGCGACGTCGTTCGGCTTCACGCTCGACACGTCGGCTGCCGCGCCGGGCGTGGCCCTCACCACCGACTCGGGCAGCAGCGCCTCCGACCACATCACCAACGTCGGCACGTTGAACCTGTCCGGTGTCGAATCCGGCGCCACCGTGCAATACAGCGTCGACAACGGTGCGCACTGGAGCACCAGCTTCGGCGCCCTGCAAGGTACGAACAACGTGCAGGTCCGCCAGATCGACGTCGCCGGCAACACCTCGTCGGCGACGTCCTTCAGCTTCACGCTCGACACATCGGCCGCAGCGCCCGGCGTGGCCCTCACCACCGACTCCGGCAGCAGCGCCTCCGACCACATCACCAACGTCGGCACGCTGAACCTCACCGGCATCGAAACGGGCGCCACCGTGCAATACAGCGTCGACAACGGTGTGCACTGGAACACCACCTTCAACGCCATCGAAGGCACGAACAACGTGCAGGTCCGCCAGATCGACGTCGCCGGCAACACCTCGTCGGCGACGTCCTTCAGCTTCACGCTCGACACATCGGCCGCGGCGCCCGGCGTGGCCCTGACCACCGATTCCGGCAGCAGCCCATCCGACCACATCACCAACGTCGGCACGCTGAACCTCACCGGCATCGAAACCGGTGCCACCGTGCAGTACAGCATCGACAACGGCGCGCACTGGAACACCAGCTTCAGCGCCGTCGAAGGCACGAACAACGTGCAGGTCCGCCAGATCGACGTGGCAGGCAACATCTCGAACGCGACCAGCTTCAATTTCACGCTCGACACCACCGCCCCGTCCACGCTGTCGTGGCAATACAGCGGGAACACGCTCACAGCCAACACCGACACGTCGAACGTCTGGAAAGTGACGGTCCACGACAACACCACCAACGCCGACTACAGCGCAACGCAACAAAGCGCCGGTACCTGGGCCTTCACGCAACAGAGCCTCAACCTCAACAAGGACTCCCTCACCGTGACCGAGTGGGACACGGCAGGCAACACGCGATCCTCGACGCACACGGCGCCCGCCGGCGTCGCCGGATCCGAGATCAATCTGGCGCTGGCCGATCCGTCCGGCCATGCGTCCGACCTCGCGGTGACGATCGCCGGCATCCCGTCCGGCTGGACGCTGAACGCCGGCACCAACCTCGGCAACGGCGCATGGCTCGTCCCGACGAACGATCTCGGCGCACTCACCGTCACGCCGCCCGCGTCCTTCACGGGCGCCACGGTGCTCACCGTGACCGAAACCTGGACCGCCGCGGACGGCAGCCACCAGGCCGTCACGGTCGCCGACAACGTCGAAGCGTTCGCGGCCAACGCGCCGATCTTCGCGTGGTCCGGCGACGATCAGCTCACGGGATCCGCCGGCCACGACCTGTTCGTGTTCGCGCAGCCGATCGGCAACGACACGCTGCACAATCTCGACCTCGCCGCCGACAAGATCGACCTCGTCGGATTCACCGGCATCACGAGCTTCAGCGACGTCCAGGCCCACATGACGGACGACGCCAACGGCAACGCGGTGATTGCACTGGGCGACGGCGCGACCATCACGGTGGCGGGCGTTCACGCCACCGACCTCACCAGCGACAATTTCGTGTTCGACCAAGAGGCGGTCACGACCAACGCCGGCGTCATGACGGTCAACGACGGCGCGATGCTTCCCGTCGGCGGCACGATCGACAACACGGGCACGATCGCGCTCGGATCGACGGGCGACCTGACCCGGTTCGAGGTGCTGGTCAGGAGCGCGACGCTGGAAGGCGGCGGTCACGTGACGCTGTCGGACGACAGCCACAACGTCATCTTCGGCAGCACGCCGGACGCGACGCTCGTCAACGTCGACAACACGATCGCCGGGGCCGGCCAGCTCGGCGCCGGCCAGCTGACGCTCGTCAACGAAGGGACGATCGTCGCCAGCGGCGCCAACGCGCTCGTGATCGACACGGGCGCCCACGCCGTCGTCAATACGGGCACGCTCGAGGCAACCGGCAGCGGCGGCCTCGTGCTCGACAGCGCCGTAGCGAACACGGGCAACCTGTGGGCCAACAACGGCAACCTGACGATCCACGGCGACGTGACGGGCGCCGGCAGCGCGACGATCAGCGGCGCCGCGACCCTGGAGTTCGGCGGCGCGTCCGCGGAAAACACGACGTTCGCCGACGGCGCCGCCGGTACGCTCAAGCTGGACCAGTCCGCCGGCTTCACCGGCACGGTCAGCGGCTTCGGCGCGGCCGATACGCTCGATCTCGCGGATGTCCTGTTCAACGACCACACGACGCTCAGCTTCACGGCCAACGACACCGGAACGGGCGGCACGCTGACCGTCAGCGACGGCGCCCACACGGCGCAGGTTGCGCTGCAGGGCAACCTGTCGGCCGGCGGCTTCCAGCTTTCGCACGATCAAGGCAGCGGCACCGTCGTCACTTACACCCCGCCGCCGCTGCCCCACGTCCAGGAGGTCTAGCCGGCCGGAACGCCCCGCGAGCGACGCGTGCACGCGCGATCGAATGCAGCACGCCGTCGCTCGCGGCGGCAGGTCCGACGCATCCTGCGCAGCGCACCGACGCGAATATCTTCACGGGAATTCCGTCGAATGGACTAAGCTGCCAGAAGGCGCAACGTGATTCCGGCGAGCTGCGCCGGCCGCATGATTCCGAGCATCGCGAAATATCCGATCGTGCCTGAGCCGTGCTGCTTGCTGGCAGCCGTCAGGCGACAGGCGACAGGAAACCGAGTCGATGAACCGAAACTACCCGCTGCTAGCCGTGCTCGCACTCGCGTCGGCGCTTGCCGCCGCCTCGTCGCTCGCCGCCGCGCAAAGTCTCCAGGAAGCAGTCGAGCAAGCGATCAGAACCAACCCCGAAGTCCGCGCCACCACGTATAACCGCGAAGCGGCCGATCAGGGCCTGAAGCAGGCGCGGGCCGGCTACTGGCCGCGCGTGGACGTCGACGCGTCGATCGGCAAGGAGCAGCGCGACGATGTGGAGACCCGCCTGCTCGGCCTGAACCGGACCACGTTCACGCATCGCAATGCCAACGTGACGTTGTCGCAGATGCTGTTCGACGGCTTCGCGGTCAGGAGCGAAGTGGCGCGTCAGCAGGCGCGCATCGACTCGTCCGCCAATCGCGTCGCCTCCACGTCCGAGGACGTGGCGCTGCGCGTGGTGGGCGCCTATCTCGAGGTGCTGCGCCGCCGGGAGACGACGGCCGCCGCCGAGGACAACCTCGAATCCCATCGCCGGATCCACGACCAGATCAAGCTGCGCAGCGACCGCGGCGTCGGGCGCCGCGCCGACCTTTACCAGGCGGAAAGCCGGCTGGCGCTGGCCCAGGACAACTTGCGCACCGAGCAAAGCAGCCTGAAGGATGCCGAAGTGGCTTACGCCCGTCTCGTAGGCTCGGCCCCGGATGCGCTCGTCAAGCCGGTGGCGCCGGAAGGCGCGCTGCCGCCGACCGAACGCCTCGCGCTGGACGCGGCGCTGGCGAACCACCCGTCGCTCGCCGGCGCCGAGGCGGACGTGGCCCAGGCACGCGCCCGGTACGACGGCGCCAAGGCCGCGCTGTGGCCGCGCCTCGACCTGGAGCTCAGCGCGAGCCACGACCGCGACGGCGTGCTCGGCCCGACCAACGACCGCCGCGTGATGCTGCGTCTTCGCTACAACCTGTTCCAAGGGGGCGCCGACAAGGCGCGCATCGGCGAAGCGCACGCGCAGATCCGCGAAGCGGAAGAGGAACGCAATCGCACGCGCCTCGAGATCCAGGAAAGCGTTTCGCATGCGTACAACGCGTACCTCACCGCGCGCGACCGGATGGTCGTGCTCAAGCAGTACGTCGATTCCAGTGCGTCGACGCGCGAAGCGTACATGCTGCAGTTCGGCATCGGACAGCGCTCGCTGCTCGATCTGCTCAATGCCGAGAACGAGTATTACAGCGCGCGCATCGATTACATCGGCGGCCAGTATGCGGAAGCCGCGAGCGCCTACCGGGTGTTCGCCGGCATGGGACAGTTGCTCGATACGCTGCACGTCGGGCGGCCGGCCGAGGCGTGGGGAGCCGGCAGCGCGCGGCCGGCGGTCGCCTTCAATCGCGGCGCCCAGGACACCGGGAAATGACACTCGCCCGGGCGGCGCGGCTGACCGGACCCGGCGCGCTCATGGGGGGATGAACACGGGAAGCGCAATTTTCTATCATAAGCCTTGAAGTTATGAAATCTATTGTGCTTATGCTTAAGGTGCCATAAGCAGGCCTACTGCTTGAAATCCCGTGAGCGAAACGCCTGATCGATTTGCCGGGCTCGCTGCACCTCGTCGCTGTGCAGGTAGGTCGATGTCGTCGAGATCGAGGCGTGCCGCAGGTTGTCGCGCACCATGATCAGCTCAGCACCACGCGCCAGCGCGTGCGACGCGTGGGTGTGCCGCATCCAGTGCGGGCTCGCGCGGCGCAGCTTTTCGGCGGTCGCCGGCCGATCGTCCTGGATTGCATCGGCCACCAGCATGAAGAACCGTCGCAGCACGCGCCAGAGCCGTCTGGGTTCGATGCCCGCGCCATGCTCGCAACGAGCGGCGTCGCCGGGTCCCAGCGTGCGAGCGTGATCGGCAGCCCGCGCTGCACGAGATATTGATCCAGCGCGGTTCGAGCGAGTGACGGTAGCGCCATCTTGCCGAGCTTGCCATCCTTGCCAAGCACGTGCAGCCAGTGATCGCCGTGCTCGTCCCGGCGGATGTCGCCGAGCGTCGCGCCGACCAGCTCGCTCGCGCGCAGGCCGGTCGCATAGCCGAAGTCCAGCAGGAAGCGGAGGCGCTGCACGGCCGGCAGGCTCCAGCCGTACGACCATTCGAGGCCCTCGGCAAGTGCGCGGATCAACAACCACTCGCCCTCGGAGAATCCCCGTGACCACGATGACGATGCGCGAGCTGGACCGATTCAAGGTGATTCAGGATGTATCCCATCGCCATAGACTGTTTGAAATTTTTATTCAAATTAATGCAATTGCACCTCCGAATATAATTGACTCCATAAGCGAGAAAAGCGTGACTGCGCCAGATATGCCGGCATCTCCGAATAGACAAAGAACGGAGTCAACCCATAGCGTAAGCCCTGTCGATCACATTGCCGCAGAAAAGTCGGCCCCGCCTGTGTCGCCGCCTCCAGCAAGCTGCGTAGCGGCATGCCCGCGGTCTCATTGAGCACGACGTGAAGAATCGGATAGAGTGCGTCACGCTCACGGCACTCGGTTTGGCGACATGCTTCGCAATACGCCTCCCAGCCTTCGTCGGTGCGGTCGATCGGTGCAAGGACGGCCGCGCGGACGTGCGCGGAGACGACGTCATCGAGACATTTCCGATTGCCCTCCAGCACCGCGAGATTCTTACGCCGAAACGCATCTTCAATCAGCACGCGTTCGGCGTCGTCGATTGTCCGGAAGCCCGCGTAATCTTTATCGCCCCAGGCTTCAGCGTAGTCCCAGTCATACAGTGACCGGATATCGTTCAGTCTCTGCTCTTCGACGACATAGCGCACGAGCGTCGGACACATGTCCATGACGAACAGCCTCTGATTCAACGCGTCCATGGTCCTTGCCGGCATTCTGTCGACGAGGTACTCCAGCGACTCCGCGTTTGCGCGCCGGTGGACGCGCACCGCCCGGCTCGCCACGTCCGGTGCCGCGGCCCGGTCATTTAACGGTCCTGCCACGGTCAACCGTTTGTCCAGTGACCAGGTCGTCACGGCGGCATAACCCGGATGAAAAGCCACGATTGAAGCGCGATCGCCATAGCCAAATCGCGCGAGCACGTCGAGGTACTGTTCGAGCCGCTCCAAGGTGCGCACGCACGCATCAAGCGATTGATTCAATACTGGTTTATCCGGTGTTCAAGCGAAAGGCGATCCCGTTCGCGCGCCCGGGCATGCTTATTTCCGTCGACTCAAGTTGTCGGATTTGATCAAGAATCCGGCGCAGATTGCGCTTCCGGTTTCCACTAGACTTACTCGCATATAGGTAACGATCGGTAATACAGCAGCGAGACATGCGAACCCATGGGAAGCGCACGTCTGAATGAAACGATTGCCCGCGGACGTGTACCGCACGGCGTCGGCCCGATCGCCGGACGCATGAGCATGGGGTGAAAGTCGGTCTAATTATAAGTTATGCGAATGAAATGATATTGACGACACCCGGTGCCGATTGCGGTCGCCGGGCTTGATTGCGCGAGCGAGTCGCTTCGGGGAACGGTCCACGCGGCAGGACGCGGTGGGCGCGCCAAGTCGCTAACGGGCGCGCGATGTTGGGGGGGCGTTGCCATGTGTCGATCACGGTGCCATGTGTCGATCACGGTCCCATGTGATCGGCGCGCGACAGCGATCGGAATTATGCATACCGGTGCGTCGCGGGTGATGCGGGCACTTCGCCGTTCCGCGGGACGGGGTTGGGTAGAGGATCGAGAGGGATCTTCGATCGCATCGTCGCCGCATGAGCGTTCACGGCCACGAGCGATGCCAGTGCCGCGGCGGTGCATGTCGACGTTCGGCGATGTCGGATGCCACACACGATACGAACAACCAAGTACACGACCGATGACGATCAAGCTACGTGCGAACGCGACCACGAACAAGCCGGCGGCCATTGCCCTGGGGGCAGCGGTGGCATTTTCCCTGCCGGCTGGTGCGGCGGGCACGCCCGTGCTGACATCGCTGGGGCAGTCCGGCGGGCTATTGATTCCATACGGATTCACGCTGCCTGAAGGAACATTCGAGGGGCAATACAACAACTACATCGATCCACGGTTCGGGAAGCAGACGACGAGTTCGGACATCGTCTGGGGCGCGATCGGCCTGTTTCCGCACGTGGAGATATCCGGCGGTCTGGCGAACTATCCAGGCGACGTACGCACGACGGTGCCGGGCTACGACCACATCGTGCTTCGACATCTGATGGCGAACGCAAAGGTCTCGATTCCGAAGTTCTTCACATACCAGCCGGACATCGCGATCGGCATCAATGACGTTGGCGGGCAAACGCATTACTTCCGGTCCACCTACGGTGTCGTATCGCAAGTGCTCGGGCCCGCGACGCTGACGGTCGGCTACGGGCACGGCGACCGGCTCGACGGGGTGTTCGGCGGCGCCGAGCTTCGGCTGTGGCACACGGGCCTGTCGCTGCTGGCGGAGCACGATTCGAAAACGCCCTATGCGGGCATCCGCTTCCAATCGCCGCCGATCAAGTGGCTGGCCGACGCGAGCCTCGTGGGCACCGTGATGCGCTCGCTCAGGCATACGGACGGGATCGCGCCGCGCACGTCGTTCTCGGTCGGCGTGCAGATTCCGCTCGGCCGGCGGTTCGATGCCGCGCGCTGCGGCGACGGCTTGTGTAGCGACGCGCCGGTTGTCGCGGCAGGCACATCGGCGCCGGACGACGTGCGCGCAGCGGACGACGACACGCTGCGACCTGCGGCCGCGCTCGCGCCGCTCAGCGCATTCACGCGGATCGAGCCTGCCACGCCTGCGGCGGCGGATGCGTCACGCGACGATCGAATCATGCCGTCGCTTCACACGCCGCCGGATCTCGCTCGGACCGCCGCGCCGGCAGTCGACGCGGCGCCGGACCCGGCGGCGCTCGACAGGATCGTGCGCGCGCTGACGGACGCCGGACTCGAGCGCGTGCGCGCCGGCATGGCGGGCGCGGATCTCGTCGTCGAATATGAAAACCACCGCTACAACCAGAACGAGGCGGACGCGCTGGGCATCGCGCTCGGCGCGGCAGCGGAGTACGCGCCGAAGGGCGTCGAGACCGTGCGCATCGTAATCAAGAAGGCGAACGAGCCGGTGGGCGAGTTGAGCGTCGATCGGGCGGACTACGCGCGCTTCGTCGCGGGTGGCGCGTCGACCGCCGCCGGCGCGTCGCTGTCGATGCGCACGCGGCCGACGCACGATGCTGATTCGATTGCGTGGGTAGGTAACGCCCGCGCGCACGGGCTCGTACGGATCCAGGTCGCGCCGGTCACGCACTACCTCTACGGCAC
Organism: Burkholderia sp. BCC1998; assembly: GCF_905339875.1. Classification (NCBI taxonomy): domain Bacteria; kingdom Pseudomonadati; phylum Pseudomonadota; class Betaproteobacteria; order Burkholderiales; family Burkholderiaceae; genus Burkholderia; species Burkholderia sp. BCC1998. The sequence goes on along the minus strand of NZ_CAJPHE010000009.1, from coordinate 268,142 downwards.
TGAGTACGGCAACTTCGACTACTCCGTGGGCGCGAAAATCCAGGGCTTCGTGCCGCTGTGGCGCGGCGCGGAACTGTATTCGAGCGTGATCGTGCCGATCGCGAACAGCAAGAACATGGACAACGGCCGCGTCTACGACCAATACCGCTTGCGCGGCGGGCTGTCGACCGTTGCGCTCGTGCAGAGCTTCTGGATTGCGCCGCGCGTTTTCAACGTGACCGCGCTCGGCAAGTTCGACCTCCAGTACCTGGGCGTCGAGAACGAGACGACCGCGTTCGTACCGGGCCGTCCCGACGTGGTGCGGCTGAAGCTCGCCTATCTGCATCACGAGCCGGGCAAGGATGCGCTGCCGGCGGAGAAGAACGCGCTGCTCACGTACCGGTGGGTCGAGCCCGCATGGAAGATGTGGATCGAGGCGGGCGTCGCGCGCTATGTCGGTGGCGACAAGGGCCCGCTGATCACGTTGACGCGCTGGTTCGACGACGTGTCGTTCAGCGTGCAGGGATGGCATAGCGGCCACGGCTCGTTCGTCGGCGCGTCGGTCAGTTTCCCGTTGACGCCGCGCCAGGGCATGAAGCCGGGGATCGTGCAGATCAACGGGCCCGAGCAGTTCTCGCTCAATTTCCGCACGCGTGTCGGATCGTCGAACTATCTCGCGCAAGACGGCGCCGAGAATCTCGACTTTGCCTACAACGCGCAACAGTTCCTGCTCAACCAGGGGCGCTTCAGCGCCGAGTACTTCGCGACGCAGCTTTACCGGATGCGCGATGCCTACAAGCGCTACGCGCATTCCGCCGGCGTGGCGCCGCCCGCGACGGAGGCGGCGCTGCCGGCTGACGGCGTGCAGCCGTCGACCGCGCGCGAGGCAAGCATTCAATGATCGAGGGACCGGAGAGTCCTCGGGAAAATCGGGTTGATCTAACGGAGAAAATCAATGAAGACCATGAAGAAAGCGGCACTGAGGGCATTGCAAGTCGGCACGTTTGCGCTCGCGGGTACGCTCGCGGCCTGTGGCGGAGGTGACGACAGTCCGAGCACGACGCCTTCGAATGCGTCGTCGGCCACGATCAACGGCACGGCCGCGACCGGCGCAGCGATGGCGAACGCGGCGATCACGATCGTGTGCGCGACCGGCAACGGTTCGGGCACGGCCGACGCGAACGGCGCTTTCTCGGTCACGTTTGTGCTCGCGGGGCCGTGCGCGATCACCGGCACGAACGGGACGACCACGCTGCACTCGTTCGCGAGCGGCGGCGGCACGTTCAACGTGACGCCGTTGACCGAACTGCTGCTGACCTATCTGGCGGGGCAACTGGGCACGGACCTGAACGGGCTGCTGTCGGGCCTCGCGTCCAATCCGACGTATCAAAGCGCGTTGACGAACCCCGCTGTCGTTGCGGCTGCGGCGAATGGGGTTGCCCAGACCATCAAGAACGAAACCGGCGTCACGCTGTCGACGTCCGCGTTCCTGACGACGCCGTTCAAGCCAGGCCAGGCCGGCCAGGATTCGGACCTCGAAGCGCTGAAATCGAAGGGTGCGCTCGGAGGAAACGGCCAGCCGTCTGCGACGTTGCTCGGCAAGGTGGGTGACGCCGGCAAGGCAGCTGGCAAGCCCACCGGCGGCACCGGCGGCAGCGGCAACCCGGCGTAACGGCGAGCGAAGCCGCGCGCGCGGATTCACACCCGGCGCGTTGCCCGCCACGCGGTTCGATGTCGAACGCGCGCGCCCGGGCAACCGTGCCTTGGCGGCTGATATGACGCCCCGTGTCAATCGGGTTCGTTTTTTCAGTTTTCGAAGGCACGTTGCCTGAATTTCCCGAGGGCGACGTAGCAGCAAATCTCGCCGGGCATGCCGCCTGCCGACTTGTTCCGGCCAGCGAAGTGAGTTCGACGGTGAAAGACGAAATGGCCTCAGCGCTCAAGAAAGGGCCTGAGCTTGTCTGCACGGCTGGGATGCATCAGCTTGCGCATCGCCTTGCTCTCGATCTGACGGATCCGCTCGCGGGTCACGTCGAACTGCTTGCCGACCTCTTCAAGCGTGTGATCGGAGTTTGTGTCGAGCCCGAATCGCATCCGCAGAACCTTGGCTTCGCGCGGCGACAACCCGGCGAGTGCCTCGTCGATCGCCGCGCGCATGTTCGCGTGAATCGCCGCCTCAGCCGGTGAACTCGCCGAGACATCCTCGATCATGTCGCCGAGTGTTGCATCGGCGTCGTCACCCACCGGGGTCTCGAGCGAGACAGGTTGCTTGGCGATCTTGAGGATACCGAGCACTTTCTCCTCGGACATCTCCATGCGCTTTGCCAGCACTGCGGGATGCGCTTCCTGCCCTGTCTGTTGCAAGATTTCGCGCGATATCCGGTTCAGCTTGTTGATCGTCTCGATCATGTGGACCGGCACGCGAATGGTTCGCGCCTGATCGGCGAGCGCACGCGTGACAGCCTGCCGGACCCACCAAGTCGCGTAGGTCGAGAACTTCCAGCCGCGCCGGTATTCGAACTTGTCCACGGCCTTCATCAGGCCGATATTGCCCTCCTGGATCAAATCCAGGAACTGCATGCCGCGGTTCACGTATTTCTTGGCGATTGAAATGACAAGACGAAGGTTCGCCTCGATCATCTCGCGCTTGGCCTGCCGCATTTTCAGTTCCGCGGCACTCATCTGGCGGTTGATCTGCTTGAGCTGCTGGAGCGGCAACGAGACCCGGGACTCGATGTCGACGAGTTTCTGCTGCGCCGCCTGAATCGCCGGCTGATGCCGCTCGAGCGCCGCGCCAAACTGCTGCGAGGTCGCCGCCGCTCGGGTCGTCCATTCAAGATCGGTCTCGTGGCCCGGGAACGAGTCGACAAACGCGTCGCGCGGCATGCCGCAACGGTCGACAGCAATCGCCAGGATACTGCGCTCGATCGCGCGAACCTCAGTCACTTGCCCATGGACAATTGCGCACAGGCGGTCGATGGTCTTGGCGGTAAAGCGGATCGGCGCGAGCTCACACTGGATCGCCATGCGCACTTGCGCAGCGGCTGCGGAACGGGCACCGCCAGTGACAGGCACATCCGGCAACTGCTCGAACAGTGCACGCACGCGTGCGAAAATCGCAAGACTGTCGTTCGTGAGTTCTTCGAGGCGCGCCGCGTTCGCCTTCTCCGAATCCCCGGCATCCGTTTCGACGTCGTCTTCGTCCGAATCATCGTCGGCGGCGAGTGCTTCCGCATCCTCTTCTTGGGACTCCGGCGTCATTTCGCTTTCATCGGCGTCGACACTGATGCCATCGACCAGTTCGTCGATGCGGAGTTCGCCTGCCACGATGCGGTCGACATCGGCAAGAATCGTGGACACGATCGACGGACACGCGGCAATCGCTTGAATCATGTCCTGTAGACCATCTTCGATCCGTTTCGCGACCTCGATTTCACCGGCGCGGGTCAGCAGTTCGCTGGCCCCCATCTCACGCATGTACATCCGAACCGGATCCGTGGTGCGGCCGAATTCGGAATCGACGGTCGATAGCGCAGCTTCCGCCTCCTCGTCCGCCTGATCGTCGGATGCCACGGCCGGCGCAGCGTCGGTGAGCAGGAGCGCTTCGGCGTCCGGCGCTTGTTCGTACACGGCCACGCCCATGTCGCTGAACGTGCTGACGATGGTGTCCATCGCCGCCGTTTGAGCAAAGTTGTCGGGCAGGTGGTCGTTGATGTCCGCGTGGGTGAGATAGCCGCGCTCTCGACCGAGCGCGATCAACGCGCGCATCTGGTGCTGGCGCTCCTCATTCTGGCGTGCCAGTGACGCGATGTCCGTCGGCGTCAGGGCCTGGGGCTTTCCCTTTGACACACGGCGGCCGGCTTTTGCCGTGGCCGTGATTTCAGGGGATGTGGAATCGTTCCGATCAGAAATTGCCAATACATGCTCCTCGACAGATGAGCCGACGATCGTCGCGAGCATGACGCCAGAACGGGTTGCCTGCCGGGATGCGAACGGAATCGTGATACGCAAAGATGGTCGAGGCCGGGACGCCTCGCTCGAAATCCGTATGCGCAGCTTGTGGGGGGCGTGAATGATACCGGAAAGTATTGTGCGGCACAACACGGGGCCCTTGGATTTCCATGCACTTTACCGGTGTAGCCCGCTCTAGCTGCGATTAAGGGGGTAGCAGTCGCCTCCCCCAACCGCCCCTGCACAGGAACGAGTTCGGTCACCTTGCCCCTGCAAGGATAAGCGGCCATACGTCGATGGCGAGGTTGAAATTGACGTTTAGAGAAAACTCGTCTGCCGAGGATCCCGCTCCGGCATCTTGACCGACAGCACATCTTTCGCGGCTCTACGCATTCGTGCAATAAGCGGTACGCCGACACCGTCAATCGTGAGCCCGAAGCCATACGCTTCGATGTCGACTCGCTTAAGCTTCGGAATGGGTTCCCACATCGGCTTCCAACCGTGCGTCGCGGTACGAGCGAGCAACCGACGCTTCGAAGGTTGGTTAGCAGACCACCATCAAGCATTTATGATCGGCCAACTGGCGGTATGGCAAAAAGTCGCTCGTCCCACACGACCGGTTGTGGATCCGTCACGATGATCCGCTCGGTGTCAGGATGCGCCAGATTCACGAGCACGTTGAACTCTGCACGGACGACGACGGAAGGGACGATCAGGAGTGCTGTACGCGATTCTGCCATCCATTCGTCGCCGAACTGCCGTGCTGCCTGCAGTGCCGCCGCACCCCATCCTCTCGGCAAAGTTTCTGCCGTATGGCGTTCGACGCTGACGTCGTCGGGAACGGATGCTTCGACCCATCCGTGGGTTTTCGGCACCTTGCCGATGCGTGCATGCACGAGCACCTCGAGCATCGCACCCGCGAAGGTCGACGCCGCGTAGATGACAGGCCGGCCCGGACTATTAAAGCGGCCACCGACCAGCATCGCGCCGGTGCCGCTCCAGATCGTGTGTCGCGTGTCACCGATGCGAAACAACTTCATGCCGGTAGCCCGTAGAACAGTTTCCAGAGCAACTCTTCAACCCTGCGCGCACCGAGCTCGGTCAGCGCGACGTCGAGCGGCGCCCGTCCCTCAAGTTCAGGATGTGGCGTCGACAAAAATTCCCGCGCGTCCTCTTCGTCGTTCCAGACGTAGGTGGTCGTTGCAACGATCCGGGCCAGACGCTCCGTCTTCTCCGATTCGTCTTGCGTTAGTCGATCGCGGCGGCGCTTGTAGGTCGCTTCGGGGATGATGCGGGCGAGCAGCGCGCGCCGAGCATCGGCGCCTTGCGTCGCGTGTTCGACGCCCGCGCGCAGCGCGGACTTCGGCAAACCGCCGCGCACAAGCGCTTCCAGCTCCGCCAGCGTATGCGGGAGCGGCTGCAGCCCCATGACCGCAGCCACGGCCTCAGGGGTAACGATTGACATGGCGACTCCCATTCAGTATCATTTGATACTTCATTGTAGCGCAAATGATACCGCCCGCAAGGCGTTCTTGAAAGTTGACACGCGGAGACGCCTCGCAAGCCGACTGTCGCACAACGTGGCCGATTTTGGTGGATCCTTGCGCAGCGTTAGAATAGCGCCCCTTCTCATGGGAGACGACAATGTCCTGGTTCGTTTATGAAGTGCCCGAATACCACGAAGACGCTGCGCGCATCGAACCCTTCAGCGAGCTGCGTAGCCGTGTGCTGAAAGCCGGTGGCCCGGCCATGGCTGACGACCTGGAAAGCGTTCGCGAGAACGCCGCAGCAACAGCGGACACGCCAGAGCGGCCCCTGCGGACGCCGGAGAATCCGCAGGTCTTTCCGATTCCCTACGCCGACTCCATGATCCTGGTCGGGTTCATCTTCGATCTGAAGCGAGAATTCCGGCAACTGGTCGTGTCACCCGTGGAAATGCCCTGGTTGAACGACGCGTAAACGGCGCGTCCGACCGGAAGCCGACGGGAGAGTTGCTTCTGTTCCGGGGCCGGGTCCGACTATCTACTGCACGCTTTCGGATACACATGCGTGGAGTTGGACCCGCGCCAACGCTTATGCGCCCTCCTTCACCGCTGCTTACCACACAGGCTTCGCGAAGCCGCCGAAGAACGATTTCAATGCGCATCGGCCGCTGCGGGATGACGAGCATCTGGACACAGTGTTGACCTGGCGTGAAACACGTCGGGTATCGAAATCGCCGGCAGTGCTCCACGATCGAGTGCTTTACTTGCTGGATGACACACCGGTAAACCGGAAGCTGATTCACCGCACCGGCTGCCGTCGCTCTTCCTCGCGCGCGTCGGATGCATGACGAAACTCCCGGGAAAGACTCGATGAGGGCGCACCGAAGATGCGCCGCCGGCACGACCGTGCGTGCGATGTACTGTCCGACACGTTCATTCTCACGATTGCAGCGCGCACGGCGCCGACCGGCAGATGACGCATTCGAAATCCGCGGCCGCTTCCTTCGGGCCGCGGATAGCAGTTGAAAATCGGGCTCAGTGATGCTCGTACGGCTGCTCCGTATCGAGCGACGCGAGCGATTGCGCGGTCGTCTCTGCGGCGACGCTCGGCCGTGCAGCCACCGATTGCGATGGCTGCGCGGCGATCTTCGCTTCCGCGGCCTGGATGTCGGCGGGATAGTAAGGGTCGCTACCGACCGGCTTATAGCCGGCCTTCTCGACCCGCACGAGATCGGCGCGCACGTCGGCCCGCGTGACCGCATGGTCGGTGGTTTGCGCAAATGCGAAGACCGGTGCGCTCAGCGCACAGGACAGCAGGACCGCACGAATCAGGTTGTTCATGATGTTCACCTCTCAAGATGGCATGTTCGCGTCCGCAGATCAGGCCGGACATCCGCTCCGCATCGATGTGATGAAGAGTTGTGTCCATTCTGCGATTCGCGCGCTTTCCGGAAGGTGAGGCTTCGATTACGGTCTTGTCATCTGATCGCGGCCGCATGTCGGTCACGGGCCGGCCCGTCCGGTCGGACACTGCGCACCTGCGCGCCAGCACAGATAACGGTTTCGTAATCCTCGGGTCAGGGTCGGGTCAACGCCGCGCCGGCAGACTGCACGCTCGCCGCATCGCACGCGGCATCCATGCCCTGCTTCGAGGAGCACCATCATGTGGATCGTCCGGCTGGCGTTACGCAGGCCCTACACGTTCGTCGTACTCGCACTGCTGATCTTCATCGCGGGACCGCTTGCGCTGCTGCGCACGCCGACCGACATCTTCCCGAGCATCGACATTCCGGTCGTCAGCATCGTCTGGTCATACAACGGCTTCTCCGCGGAGGACATGGCCAAGCGGATCACGTCGAACTACGAGCGCGCGCTCACGTCCGACGTCGACGACATCGAGCACATCGAGTCGCAGTCGCTGAACGGCGTGTCGGTCGTGAAGATCTTCTTCCACCCGGGCGCCGATATCAATCGCGCGATCGCGGAAGCCGCGAGCAATGCCGCGTCGATCCTGCGCATCCTGCCGCCCGGCACGTTGCCGCCGAACATCATCACGTACAACGCGTCGACGGTGCCGATCCTGCAGCTCGGGCTGTCGAGCGACACGCTCGCCGAGCAGCAACTGTACGACCTCGGCAACAGCTTCATCCGCACGCAGCTCGCGACCGTCGAGGGCGCGGCGGTCCCGCTGCCGTTCGGCGGCAAGATCCGCCAGATCGTCGTCGACCTCGATACGCGCGCGCTGCAGGCGAAGGGGCTCGCGCCGATCGACGTCGTGAACGCGATCAACGCGCAGAACCTGATCCTGCCCGGCGGCACCGCGAAGATCGGCACGCACGAATACAACGTGCAGATGAACGGCAGCACGCAGACGGTCGCCGCGCTGAACGATCTGCCGGTGAAGACGATCGGCGGCAATGTCGTGTACGTGCGCGACGTCGCGCACGTTCGCGACGGCTACGCACCGCAGACCAACATCGTGCGGGTGGACGGCAAGCGCGCGGCGCTGCTGACGGTCGAGAAGACCGGCAGCGCGTCGACGCTGACGATCATCGACCAGGTGAAGGCGATGTTGCCGAAGATCGCGGCCGGGCTGCCGAAGGCGCTGCACATTTCGCCGCTCGATGATCAGTCGGTGTTCGTGAAGGCGGCGGTCCAGGGCGTCGTGCGCGAGGCGCTGATCGCCGCGTGCCTGACCGCGCTGATGATCCTGCTGTTCCTCGGCAGCTGGCGCGCGACGCTGATCATCGCGATCACGATCCCGCTCGCGGTGCTCACGTCGCTGCTCGCGTTGTCCGCACTCGGCCAGACCATCAACATCATGACGCTGGGCGGGCTCGCGCTCGCGGTCGGGATCCTCGTCGACGACGCGACCGTCGCGATCGAGAACATCACGCATCATCTCGAGCTCGGCGCGCCGCTCGAGGACGCGATCCTGACCGGCTCGGGAGAAATCGCGGTGCCGACCTTCGTGTCGACGCTGTCGATCTGCATCGTGTTCGTGCCGATGTTCCTGCTCACGGGCGTCGCGCGCTATCTGTTCGTGCCGCTGGCCGAGGCCGTGATCTTCGCGATGATCGCGTCGTACTTCTTCTCGCGCACGCTGGTGCCGACGCTCGCGATGACGCTGATGCGCGCAACAGGAAACGGCCGGCCGCCGCGCGGCGTATTCGCGCCGCTCGTGCATTTGGCGCGTTTCCAGGCAGCGTTCGAGCATCGCTTCGAGGCCGTGCGGCTGCGCTATCGCGCGCTGCTCTCGGCGGCGATCGCGCGGCGTCGCCGCTTCGCGGCCGCGTTCCTGCTCGCATGCGTCGCGTCGACGGGCCTCTACGCGTTCGCCGGGCAGGACTTCTTCCCGTCGGTCGACACCGGCGAGATCCGCCTGCACCTCCGCGCGCCGACCGGCACGCGGATCGAGGAAACCGCGCGGCTGACCGACGAGGTCGAAGCGAAGATCCGCAGCGTGATTCCGGCGGGCGAACTCGCCGGCGTGCTCGACAACATCGGCGTGCCGGTGAGCGGGATCAACCTCACGTACGATTCATCGGATCCGATCGGCACCGAGGACGCCGACGTGCTGGTGACGCTGAAGCCGAATCACGCGTCGACCGCCGCATACGTCGCCAGGCTGCGCAACGTGCTCGCGCAGTCGTTCCCCGGCGTGACGTTCGCGTTCCTGCCGGCCGACATCGTCAGCCAGATCCTCAATTTCGGGCTGCCCGCGCCGATCGACATCCAGATCGTCGGCAACAAGCTCGACCAGAACCGCGCGGTCGCGAATACGCTGCTCGCGAAGCTGCGCGGCGTGCGCGGGCTCGTCGACGCGCGCATCCAGCAACCCGGCGACGAACCGGCAATCGACGTGAACGTCGACCGCACGAAGGCGATCCAGGCCGGCCTCGAACAGCGCGACGTCGCGCAAAATCTGCTGATCGCGCTGTCCGGCAGTTCGCAGACGACGCCGAACTTCTGGCTCGATCCGCGCAACGGCGTCAGCTATCCGGTGCTCGTGCAGACGCCGCAATACACGGTGAATTCGCTGCAGTCGCTCGCGAACGTGCCGCTGCCCGCCGGCACCGCGCGCTCGCCGCAGACGCCGGCTGGCGGGCCGGCCGCGGGCGCGCCCGCGCAGAACCTGCTCGGCGCGCTCGGCACGTTCTCGCGCTCGACGCAGCAGGCCGTGGTGTCGCACTACAACGTGCAGCCGGTGCTCGATATCTTCGCGTCGGTGCAGGGGCGCGATCTCGGCGGCGTCACGGCCGACGTGACGAAGCTCGTCGACGCCGCGCGCGCGCAGCTGCCGCCCGGCTCGTCGATCGTGCTGCGCGGCCAGGTGCAGGCGATGCACGAGTCGTTCGCGGGCCTGCTCGGCGGCCTGGTACTCGCGATCTCGCTGGTCTACCTGCTGATGGTCGTCAATTTCCAGTCGTGGCTCGATCCGCTCGTGATCGTCGGCGGCCTGCCGGCATCGCTCGCCGGCATCGCGTGGATGCTGTTCGTCACGCGCACCACGCTGTCGGTGCCCGCGCTGACCGGCACGATCCTGTGCATCGGCATCGCGACCGCGAACAGCATTCTCGTCGTGAACGCGGCGCGCGAGCTGCTCGCGGGCGGCGCGTCGCCGTGGCAGGCGGCGCTCGACGCCGGCTTCAGCCGCTTCCGGCCCGTCGTGATGACCGCGCTCGCGATGCTGATCGGCATGTTGCCGATGGCGCTCGGCCTCGGCGACGGCGGCGAGCAGAACGCGCCGCTCGGCCGCGCCGTGATCGGCGGCCTCGCGTTCGGCACGTTCTCGACGCTGCTGTTCGTCCCGGTGCTGTTCGGCTTCGTCCACGCATGGCTCGCGCGGCGCCGCGACGCCTCGGCCGCGCGGCGCACGCAGCACGCGCCCGACACGCCGGCGCTGCGTTGAGCTCGGACGGCCGCCCCTTCTCATCATCCTTCGATTCGCCCGACCCCGGACCCATCATGAACGACTCGATCGAACCCGTCGCCCCGCCGCCCGCCGCCGAAGCGGCCACCGCGGCCACCACCGTGCCGTCCGCCGCGCGCGGCGCCGCGCCCGACACCCCGCCGGCCCGCCGCGGCCGCAAGCTGGCCGTGCCTGTCGCGGCCATCGCGCTGGCCGCCGCGCTGCTCGCGCTCGGCATCGTGCCGCGTATCGATGCACGCGCCGCACAGCGTGCACAGGTGGCCGAGCAACAGGCGCTGCCGGTGTCGGTCATCGTGCCCGGCGCGGCGCCGGCCGACCAGACGCTGACGTTGCCCGGTTCGGTGGCGCCGTATGCAGACGCGTCGATCTACGCGCGCACGAGCGGCTACATCGCGCACTGGAGCGTCGATCTCGGCACGCACGTGAAGGCCGGCCAGACGCTCGCGCAGATCTCGGCGCCCGATCTCGACGCGCAGTTGCGCCAGGCGCGCGCCGACGAAGCGAGCGCGCAGGCGAACTACGACTATGCGAAATCGACCGCGCAGCGGTGGCAGGACATGCTGAAAACGCAATCGGTGTCGCAGCAGGACACCGACACGAAGGTCGCCGACATGAACGCGAAACGCGCGATGCTCGCGTCCGCGCAGGCGAACGTCGCGCACCTTGCCGAACTCGTGTCGTACGAGTCCGTCACCGCGCCGTTCGACGGCGTGATCACCGCACGCAGCGTCGACGTCGGCACGCTGGTCACCGCGGGCGGCACGCCGGGCAGCCCGGGCCTGTCCGGGGAACTGTTCCATCTCGAACAGACGGACACGCTGCGCGTCTTCGTCGACGTGCCGCAGGACAGCGCGACCGGCGTATCGACCGGCACCTCCGTCTACCTGACGACGCAGCAGTATCCGGGGCGACGCTTTGCCGCGCGTGTCGCGCGCAGCGCGGGCGCGATCGATCCCGTCACGCGCACGCTGCGCGTCGAGATCGACGTCGACAACCGCGACGGCGCGCTGATGCCCGGTGCGTATGCGCAGGCGCATCTCGTCGTGCCGAGCGCGGCGCCGGCGCTCGACCTGCCGGTCAGTGCGCTGTTGTTCCGCCCGAACGGCGTGACGGTCGCCACCGTCGGTACGAACGGGCGAACCGTGCTGAAGACCGTGCAGATCGGGCGCGATTTCGGCACGCGCGTGGAGATCGTCGCGGGGCTCGCGGCGACCGATCGCGTGATCGACAACCCGGGCGATGCGATCACGGCCGGCGAAGCCGTGAAGATCGTGTCGACCGTGCGCGCCGCGGCACCGGTGGCCGCTTCGTCCGCTTCGTCCGCTTCGTCCGCGCAGACCGCGCAGACCGCGCAGACCGCGCAGACCGCGCAAACAGGGGCGGCGGCCATTGCCAGCGACGTGCCGCCGCTGCGCGCGGCCGGCACCGCACCGGCCGCGTCGACGCCCGCTCCTGCGCCCGCCCGCGGCTGACCCATAGACGACGACTCACGAGATACCTGCCATGCGCCTTCCTCACCCGCTCCCGTTCGCCCGCCACGCCGTCGCGCTCGGCGCCGCCGCGGCATTGGCCACGTTGACCGCGTGCTCGACGTTGCCACCCTATTCACCGCCCGCCGTCGCGGTACCCGCGCACTACGCGGGCGCACCGGCCGCGCAGGCCGGCTGGCACGTCGCGATGCCGGCCGATGCGGCCGCGCGCGGTGCGTGGTGGACCGTGTTCGGCGACGCCGACCTGAACGCGCTCGAAGCGCGCGTCGACGTGTCGAACCAGACGGTGAAAAAAGCCGTCGCCGATCTGCAACAGGCACGCGCGATGGTCGACTACCAGCACGCCGGGTTTCTGCCGACGATCACGGCGGGTGCCGCGCAGAGCCGCGCGCGCGTGTCGCAGAACCGGCTCGGCTCGTCGCTCGCCGGCAAGACGACACCCGACTACCAGGCCGGCGTCGCCGCGAGCTGGGAACCCGACGTGTTCGGCCGCGTGCGCGACGCGGTGACGGGCGCGCAGGCGAACGCCGCCGCGAGCACGGCCGACCTGCAGGCCGTGAAGCTGTCGGTCACGGCCGAACTCGCGAGCGATTATTTCGCGCTGCGCTCGCTCGACACGCAGAAGCAGTTGCTCGATGACACGGTGCATGCATACGCGGACGCGCTGACGCTGCTCAAGCAACAGCTCGCGGCCGGTGCGATCGATGCGTCGGCGGTCGCGCAAGCCGAGACGCAACTCGAATCGACGCGCACGCAGGACACCGACATCGACGCGTCGCGTGCGCAGTTGCAGCACGCGATCGCGACGCTCGTCGGCGAAAGCGCGTCGACGTTCGCGCTGCCGCCGCGCGTGCAGGCGTTCCACGTGCCGGCCATTCCGGCCGGCGTGCCGTCGGAACTGCTCGAACGGCGGCCCGACATCGCGGCCGCCGAGCGCCGTGTGGCGGCCGCGAACGCGCAGATCGGCGAGGCGCGCGCCGCGTTCTTTCCCGATCTCGTGCTGTCGGCGAGCGCCGGCCTCGAGAGTTCGTTCTTCGCGCCGTGGCTCGCCGCGCCGAGCCTGTTCTGGTCGCTCGGCCCGCAACTTGCCGGCACGCTGTTCGACGGCGGTCGCCGCAGCGCATCGCTGCGCGGCGCGCATGCGCAGTACGACGGCGCGGTCGCAGATTACCGGCAGACCGTACTCGTCGCGTTCCAGCAGGTCGAGGATCAGTTGTCGACGCTCGATGCGCTCGCGTCCGAAGCCGGCAGCCAGCAGCGCGCGACCGACGCGGCCGACCTGTCGCTGCGGCTGACGACGAATCGCTTCAACGCGGGCGCCGTCAGCTATCTGGACGTGGTGACCGCGCAGACGATCGCGCTGACGAACCAGCGCACGGCCGATCAGATCGACGCGCGCCGGATGGAGGCCGCGGTCGGGTTGTTGAAGGCGCTGGGCGGCGGCTGGCAAGCGAGCCCGGGCGCGGACGCGGAATCGAAAACCGGCACGCACGAACGCCCGGTCGCCGCGTTACCCGATCCCGTCGTCACGCAGCCGACGGCCGGTTGAACGTGAGCACGAAGCGCGTGCCGCGCGCGTCGCTTTCGACCTGCGCGGTGCCGCCGTGCAGCTCCATCACCGAGCGCACGATCGCGAGGCCGAGCCCGGCGGTGCCGCCCGGCACCCCGCCGCTGCGGGCGGGATCGCCGCGCACGAACCGGTCGAAGATCCGCGGCAGCAGCGCGGAATCGATCGGCTCGCCCGGATTCGCGACGACGACGCGCACCGCGTCGGCGGCGTCATCGACACTCAGCGTAATGACGCCGCCGGCGGGCGTGTAACGCAGCGCGTTCGCGAGCAGGTTGCCGACGGCGCGACGAAACAGCTCGACGTCGGCGGTCAGCTGCCCCCGCCCTTCGACGCGCAACGTCGAGCCCGCTTCGTCCGCGAGCCCCTCGAAATACTCCGCGATGCGCTCGAGTTCGTCGTGCACGTCGAACGCGCGCTGCCGCGTGACGAAGCTCGGATGCTCGGCGCGCGCGAGAAACAGCACGTTCTCGATCATCCGCGCGAGACGATCGCATTCCTCGAGATTCGATTCGAGCAGCGCCTGGTACTCGTCGGCCGCACGCGGCCGCGCGAGCGCGACTTCAGTGGCGCCGCGCATGTTGTTCAGCGGCGTGCGCAGGTCGTGCGCGAGATCGGCGCTGAATTGCGACAGGTGCGCGAATGCCTGCTGCAGGCGGCCGAGCATCGCGTTCTGCGCATCGACGAGCGCGCGCAGCTCGCTCGGTGCACGCGACGCGTCGAGCCGTGTATCGAGCTTGTCGACGGTGATCCGGCCGGTGTTGTCGACGATCTCGCGCAGCGGCGCGAGCGCCGTGCGGATCAGCCAGTAACCGAGCAGCAGCGCGAACAGCGCGCCGAGCCCGCCGGCGATCTCGAGCCGGTCGCGGTAGCCGTCGAGCAGGTCGGCGCGGTCGTGCATGTTGCGCGCGATCGCGATGCGGATCGGCGTGCGGTCGCCAAGCGCGGCCTCGATCACGACGCCGCGCATCGGCGTGCCGCTGCCGGCCGTCCACGTGACGAGCCGGTCGGCCGTGATCCGTTCGTCCGCCGGAACCGGCACCGCATGCGGCGCGAACAGCTGCGCGTCGGCCAGCGGAACCGATGCGGCGGCAGGCGCATCGTCGAGCGCGGCGAGCCGCACGTTGTGGCGCGCGAGCACGTCGCCGCGCGCATCGACGGCGGCCATCGACAGCGCCTCGTTGCCGAGCACCTGGCTCGTCAAGCGCTCGGCATGCGTGCGGACTGCATCGAGCGACTCGAGCTCGCCCGCGAGCCGGCGCGTGTGGCGCGCGGCCAGCACGATGTCGAGGTCGTCCTGCGTGTTCACCTGCCGTTCGAGGCCCGCATACACGTATGCGCCGACCAGCGCGAACGCGGCGAGCGTGGTCGCGGCGAACGCGAGCGCGAGCGTCGCGGCGAGCGAGCGCGGCCGCGTCATGCGTCGTCCTTCGGTTCGAGCACATAGCCGACGCCGCGCACGGTATGGATCAGCTTGACCGGAAACGCGTCGTCGATCTTCGCGCGCAGGCGCCGGATCGCGACCTCGACGACGTTGGTGTCGCTGTCGAAATTCATGTCCCATACGTACGATGCGATCTGCGTGCGGCTCAGCACCTCGCCCTGCCGGCGCGCGAGCAGCTGCAGCAGCGAGAATTCGCGCGGCGTGAGGTCGATGCGCGTGGCGCCGCGCTTCACGCGGCGACGCACCACGTCGATTTCCAGATCGCCGACCGCCAGGTGTTCGGTCTCGCGCGGCGGCCCGCGACGCGCGAGCGTGCGGATGCGGGCAAGCAGCTCGACGAACGCGAACGGCTTCACGAGGTAGTCGTCGGCGCCGAGTTCGAGGCCGTGCACGCGATCCTGCACGTCGTCGCGCGCGGTCAGGAACAGCACCGGCGTCGTATGCGTGTCGCGCAGCCGCTTGAGCACGCCCCAGCCATCGAGCACGGGCAGCATCACGTCGAGCACGATCACGTCGTAACGCTCTTCCTGCGCGAGCGTCAGCCCTTCGCCGCCGTCCTTCGCGAGATCGACGCTGAAGCCCGATTCCTCGAGCCCCTTCTTCAGGTATGCGCCGGTCTTCGGTTCGTCTTCGACTATCAGGATACGCATGGCCGGCTCCGTCGCTTTCGTGATGACATCCGGCGATGTTACCGGCAAACGGCGACAAGGGATCGCTGCGTGCGGGCGCAAACGCCTTTGATTACAAAACGGTAATCGGGCGGTCAGCGTAGCGTGCGGTTGCGAAGCCGTGCACGGCGGAGTGGGTAACCTGCATAAACCATCCGCTACATCGCTATTCCAGACGCTTTAGCGTCGCCTTCCTCTGCGTAAATCTAAGGACCAGATAACGGTATGAGAATTTCTTGGTTCTTGGATGCGTTCCACATCCCGAAAATACGAGCTCCCGACAACCGGGCGCGCGATGCGCCGCCCCGCGTCGCTCAAACAACGTTCCTCTTTCCCATGTTCAGCAGATCGTTTCGCACCACGTCGGGCCACGCGCTGTGCGTCGCCGCCCTCCTTTCCGTTTTTTCCGGCGTCGCCCGCGCGGACAGCACGCTCGATCGCATCCATCAACGTCACACGATCACGATCGGCGTGATCCTGTCGGGCCCGCCGTTCGGCTCGCTCGATCCCGCGACGCAAAAGCCGGTCGGCTTCAACGTCGATCTGGCGAACGACGTCGCGAAACGACTCGGTGTCGACGTCGAGCTGACACCCGTGCAGCCGTCGAACCGCGTGCAGTTCCTGCAGCAGGGCAAGGTCGACGCGCTGATCGCCAACATGGAGCTGACGACGGAGCGCGCGGAGATACTGTCGTATGCACCGACGCCGTTCGAATCCATCGGCGGCGCGCTGATCGCGCGCAAGGACAGCGGTATCAAGTCCTGGGCCGACTTGCGCGGCAAGCCGGTCTGCGTGTCGCAAGGCAGCAACTACACGAAGCCGCTCGCGACGGAATACGGCGCGCAGGTGAAGGCCTTCCGCGGCCAGCCGGAATCGCTGCTCGCACTTCGCGGCAACAACTGCGTGGCCGCCGTGCACGTCGCGCCGACGTTGCGCATGCTCGTCGCGCGCAACCCCGACTGGAAGGACTACACGACGCCGCTGTCGACCGACCTGATTCCGTCGCCGGCGGTGATCTGGGTCCGCAAGGGCGAGACCGACACGCAGGGCGCGCTCGACCGGATCGTTCAGGATTGGCACCGCAGCGGCTGGCTGCTCGACGTCGAGCGCAAGAACGGCATGACGCCGTCGCAAGCCGTGCTCGACCTGCACGCGAAGCTCAAGGCGCAGCGCACATGACGGTGGCCGCCGCGGTCGATGCGCTCCGCAAGTTCGGCCTCGATTACAGCTTCGTGCTCGCCGCGGACGAACGCGCGTCGTTCGTGCACGGGATGGGGGTGACGCTCGAACTGTCGATCGCGACCGCGGTCGGCAGCCTCGCCTGCGGCGTCGTGCTCTCCGCGTTGCTGGTGTCGCCGAGCGCGGCGCTCGCGCGACCTGCGCGCGCATTCGTCGAGGTCACCCGCAACACGCCGACGCTCGTGCAATTGTTCTGCGCATTCCTCGTCGTCAACATGCTGATCAGCGCCGCACTGCGCAATCTGGGCGGCAATCCGCTGACGCCGTTCATCTGGAGCGTGATCGTGATCTCGCTGCACAAGGGCGCGTTCCATGCGGAAGCGCTGCGCGCCGGCCTCGAAGCGGTACCGCGCGCAACGCTCGAGGCCGCGCAGTCGCTCGGCTACAGCCGCCGCCAGCGGCTCTGGCACGTGCAGCTGCCGCTCGCGATACGCTTCGCGCTGCCCGCGCTCGTCAACAACCTGGTCGATCTCGTGAAGATGACGACGGTCGCCTCGGCGATCGCCGTCGGCGACGTCACCTATGCGTCGATCATGATCTGGACGCAACGCGACAACGTGCTCGAGTTGATGATCCTGATCCTGCTCTTCTTCGGCGCGCTCACGTTCACGGTCAACCTCGCGGGACGTTGGCTGGAACACCGCCTGAGGATACCCGGCTATGGCCATTGACATGCACGCGCAGCCCGCGCGCCTCGTGCGATGGCGCGCCGTCGCGGCAACCCTGGCCGCGCTGGCCGTCGTCGCGCTGGCCGTCGCGGGCCACCGTCACCCGACCCTCGTCGCGCTCGCCACGTGGCTGCCGGCGCTCGGCAAGGCGATGCTGGTCAACATCGGCATCAGCGCGATCGCAATCGCGATCGGCACGCTCGCCGGCCTCGCACTCGGCCCGCTGACGCTGTCGCGGCTCGGCATCGCGCGCGTGCTGGCGCGCGCGTACGTGCAGTTGTTCCGCAACGCGCCGCTGCTCGTGCTGATCTATTTTTCGACCTACGTGTTCCCGTTCGAAATCAGGTTCGGCCATGCGTCGCTGCCGTTTCCGGACTGGTTCAAGGTAACGCTCGGCCTCGCGCTGCCCGCGAGCGCGAACTTCGCGGAAATCTTCCGCGGCGCGATCCAGTCGATTCCGCATGCGCAGTGGGACGCCGCACGCTCGCTCGCGTTCAGCCGCGCGCAAGTGTTCCGCTGGATCATCCTGCCGCAATGCGTACGCCGCATGCTGCCGCCGTGGATGAACCTGTATGCGAGCATCGCGATGGCCACCGCGCTCGCGTCGCTGGTCGGCGTGCACGACCTGCTCGACACCGCGCAGGTCGCGAGCAACACCGTCGCGCGAGCCGACTTCACCGTCGTCGTCTATTTCACGGTACTCGGCCTGTTTTTCGCGTACTGCTACCCGATCGCCCGTTTCACCCGCCTTCTCGAAAGACGTCATGCATTCCACTGAAACTCCGCACGGCGCGGACGAGCCGCTCGTCCGCCTGCGCGACGTGCACCTGTCCTACGGCACGACGCCCGTGCTGCGCGGCATCGATCTCGACGTGCACCGCGGCCAAGCCGTGTCCATCATCGGCCCGTCCGGCTCCGGCAAATCGACGATCCTGCGTTGCATCACCGGGCTGTTGCGGCCGCAGCGCGGCCTGATCGAGGTCGACGGCACGCGCGTCGACCTGCTCGCATCGGAGCGCGACGAAATCGCGCTGCGCAAGCGGGTCGGCTTCGTGTTCCAGCAATACAACCTGTTTCCGCACCTGAGCGTGCTCGACAACCTCGTCGTCGCCCCGGTCCGGATTCTCGGCCGCGATCGCAACGATGCGGTGCGCACCGCACACGCGCTGCTCGAACGCGTGCGTCTCGCGGACAAGGCGCACGCCTACCCCGGCGAGCTGTCGGGCGGCCAGCAGCAGCGCGTCGCGATCGCCCGCGCGCTCGCGATGCAGCCCGACCTGATCCTGTTCGACGAAGTGACGTCCGCGCTCGACCCGGAAACCGTCGGCGACGTGCTGTCGGTGATTCGCGATCTCGTGCGCGACGGCATGACCTGCGTGCTCGTCACGCACGAGATGCGCTTCGCCGAGGAAATCAGCGACGTCGTCTACTTCACCGAGGCGGGCGTGATCGTCGAGCACGGGTCGGCCGCGCGGCTGTTCCGCGCGCCGCAAAGCACGCGCACGCGGGCCTTCCTCGCGCATGCACTCGGCCCGGCCGGCAGCCCGCACGCAAGCCGCGACAGCGCGCCGGTCGCACTCGACCTGACGCGCTTCGCGGTCTGACTCAGCGCGCTGCGTAGCGGCTCGGCGGGCGCGCGAGCCCGAGATGGTCGCGCAGCGTCGTGCCCTCGTATTCGGGGCGGAACAGGCCGCGCCGTTGCAGTTCCGGCACGACATGCCCGACGAAATCGTCGAGTCCGCCCGGGAAATACGGCGGCATGATGTTGAAGCCGTCCGCGGCGCCGCCGTCGAACCATTCCTCGAGCGCGTCGGCGACCTGCGTCGGCGTGCCCCACACGATCCGGTGCCCGCGCGCGCCGGCGACGAGATAGTAGAGTTCGCGCAGCGTGAGGTTCTCGCGGCGCGCGAGATCGGTGAGCAGCTTCGCGCGGCTCTTCAGCTGATCGGATTCGGGCAGGTCGGGCAGCGGGCCGTCGAGCGGATACTTCGACACGTCGTGGCCGAGACGGTCGGACAGCAGCGTCAGCGCGCCCGACGTATCCGTCCATTGCTGGAGCTGCGCATACTTGTCCTTGGCCTCCTGCTCGGTGCGGCCGATCACCGGAAATACGCCCGGCATCACGGCAAGCGCGTCCTCGGCGCGGCCGTATGCCGCGAGCCGACCCTTCAGGTCGCGATAGAAGGCCTGCGCTTCCTCGAGCGTCTGCTGCGCGGTGAACACGACTTCCGCGGTGCGCGCGGCAAGCTCCTGGCCGGGGCCCGACGAGCCGGCCTGAATCACGACCGGATGGCCCTGCGGCGGGCGCGACGCGTTGAGCGGCCCCCTCACGTTGAAGAAGCGTCCGGCGTGATCGAGCGTGTGCACCTTCGCCGGGTCGAAATACACGCCGCGCGCCTTGTCCCTGACGAGCGCGTCGTCGTCCCAGCTGTCCCACAGCCCCTTCACGACATCGACGAATTCGCCGGCCATCTCGTAGCGCTGCGCGTGATCCGGATGATTGCCGCGCGTGAAATTCGCGGCGGTGCGGTCATACGAAGTCGTCACGACGTTCCATGCCGCGCGCCCGCCGCTCAGGTGGTCGAGCGATGCGAACACGCGCGCGATATGGTAAGGCTCGCTGTACGTCGTCGACGCGGTCGCCGCAAGGCCGATGTGCCGCGTATGCATCGCGAGCGCCGACAGCAGGCTCAGCGGCTCGAAGCGCATCGCCATCGACGGATGCGCGTCGGGGCCGCTCGTCAAGCCGTCGGCCAGGAAGACCATGTCGAACTTCGCGCGCTCGGCGGTCTGCACGACGCGGCGCAGCAGATCGAAGTTCTCGCTGCCGGATTCGGCATCGGGATGGCGCCAGCCGGCGACGTGGTGTCCTGCGCCCTGGAGGAACAACCCGAGGCGCATCTGGCGGCGGGAAGGGGTGCTGCGTTCGGTGCTCATGATTGAAGCGACGTAAAGGTGTGGAAAAGTCGGGCAAGATCGGCCGTGCTTCGCATCGTATCGATCAGTTCCGGGACGAACGCGAGTGCGGGATCGTGGGCGGTCGCGTCCGCGAACTTCGCGGCAAGGTCGTCGGCACCGACGAGGCGTTCGGTGCGTTGCCGCAGCGTGTCGCCGTTGCGCAGCGCAATCTCGACGACCGAGAAACGCGTCGCGGGATCGGTCGACGCGCGCGGCGCCGCGGCATCGTGGCGCCGCGTCACGCGTGCGGCGAGCGCGCTCAGGTCGTCGCGCACGGGCACGTCGGCGAACGTCGCGACGCCGGGCGGCCCGTCCGTCAGTGCGGCCGCCACCGCGTATTCCACGCTGAAGCGCGCTTCGAGGCCGGTGGCCGGCAGTCGGTCCGACAGCGGCGTGTCGCCGCCCGGCGGGAACGTGACCACGATGCCCTCGATGTCCGCCGGCGCGATGCGGTGGCGCTCGCGCAGATCGAGCGCGGCCTGCACGGCGTAATGGGTTGCCGTGCAGCACGGCCACGGCTTGAAGTACAGGCCGGGCGACACGATCTGCCACGGCGCGCCCCAGTCGGCCAGCACGCGCGCCGGCTGCGACGCGCCGCCGCCGAACACGGCGAAGAATCCTTCCGGGCCGTCGAGTGCGCCCGGTGCGCCGGTCAATCCGGCCTCGGCGAGCGCCACGGCGAACAGCCCCGCGCGCGCGGCAAGGCCCGCGTGCAACGGCTTGATCTCGCTGCCGAACTGCAGGCGCAGCCCGGCCGATTGCGTCGCGGCGATGCCGAGCGCGTTTTCGGTGGCCGCCGCATCGAGCCCGACCAGACGCGCCGCGGCGGCGGCCGCGCCGAGCGTGCCGAGCGTCGCGGTGTTGTGGAAACCGAGTTCGTAGTGGCGGCTGCCGAGCGCGAGACCGATCCGCGCCATCGTCTCGACGCCGACGACGTAGGCGTCGAGCAGTTCGAGCGCGCTGCGTGCGCGCACCTGCGCGAGCGCGAGCAACGCCGGCAGCAGCACGGTGCCGGGATGGCCGCGCACGCTGCTGTGCACGTCGTCGTAATCCAGCGCATGGCCTGCATAGCCGTTGAGCAGCGCGGCATGTTGCGGCGACGCCGGTATCGCGCTGCCGATCACCGCTGCGGCGCCGGCCGAATCCCGACCGCACGCCGCCAGCAGCTTGCGGTAACCGTTGTCGCGAGCGCCGGCGAACGCGGCGGCAAGGAAGTCGAGCAGGCCGCGCCGCGCGGCAACGATGGCGGGCGGATTACGCGCGGGCTCGGCGCACGCGATCGCTGCGGCCAGCCGGCGCGTGACGTCGCCGGCCGTGCCGTCGGGATTCAAGTGGGGAGACATGTCAGCCGTTGGAAAATCGCGAAATGCCGCAACGGGCGGCGCAACCGGGAACCTTCCGGTTCCTGCTCGCATGGGAGCGTTGGATACTAGCGAAGCATCCTTGCGTGCCCAACCAAGTATTCGAGCTTTCGATATCGCGTATTCAGCGTTGCTTGAACGGAGATCGGTGAGTTCGCTGCCATGAGCGGTTCCCGGTAAACAGTGCCGTCGTGTGAGCGAGTTTTCGGCGGACTGACCCGGGCCCGGGCCTACAAAACTGCCGCGGTTGAAAGTGAAAAATTCTGGCATGGCGTTTTTATCAACGACTGGACCGCTGCCGAATTGATGCTAAAATTGATGCATAAAGGCATCAACGGAGTCATCATGCGTACTACTGTTACCGTCGACGACGCGCTCTATGCGCGCGCACTCGAACTCGCCGAGCCGGGCACGTCGCCGGCCGACCTGTTCCGGGCTGCACTCGAAACGTTCGTGCGTGTCCAGGCCGGACAACGCCTAGCCGCGCTTGGCGGTCGCGCCCCGGACATGCCGGATGTGCCACGCCGTAACCCGGAGGCGGCTACCCGATGAGCGTTCTGATCGACACATCGGTCTGGGTCGAGCATTTCCGGCGACCGCTACCAGCGCTTATCCAGCTGCTGCGTGTCGATGACGTCTTGACGCATCCATTGGTGATACTCGAGCTGACGTGCGGGACGCCCCCCGAACCGCGGGCCCGAACGCTGGGAGATCTCGCGTTATTGCGCCAAACGCGGCTCGCGACGCCAGCCGAAGTAGCGGACTGGATCGAGCGGGAACGGCTGTATGGGCGCGGATGCGGCGCAGTGGATTGCACGCTGCTGGCGTCGGTGCTGTTAACCCCGAGCACTTGGCTCTGGACGCGCGATCGGCGGCTCGCCCAACTGGCGGAGCAATTCGGGGTTCATTACTTACCGCCTGACCTGCATTGAGCGAAGCCAGTGCCTATGGCTTCCAGTTCGGTGTCTCCCACGTCAGGCTCTATTGCCGCTTCTTGAGTCGCTCCTTCGCATCGCCGAATGATGCCTGTGTCTTGCCGACGATCTGTTCGGCCTTGCCCGTCAATCTGTCTGTTGGACTTCCCACGACCTTGCCAACCAGCTCCTTCAGTTTGCCCTTTGCTTCCCTGAGGCGGCCCTTTACCTGATCCTTGTTCATGAGTTGCTCCTTGAGGCTGACGGGTGCGCGAACTGCGAATGCCGATCCGGCACGCTGAGCGAATCGCGATGAAAACGTCGGTGCAGGCACGGCGCTTGCGACGGCTGAAGCGTTCGCGCTTGTGACCAGCGAGTTGACGGTCGAAGGCTGGACGCTCGCCAAGCTCGCGCGTCTGTAACGGGTGCCGGAGGCAAGGCAGGCTGTGGCCACTCGTTGCCAATCTTGCGGAGGAAGCATGAATATCGTCACTAGCGCCGGCCCGCTGGTTTCGCTGATCGCCGGCATTCTCATCCTCGTGGTACCGCGCCTGCTGAATTACATCGTTGCGCTCTACCTGATCATCATCGGGCTGCTCGGTCTGTTCGGCGGACGTATCCATTGAATTGACATGAGCACGAGATAGCCGGTTACGGACGCGCATCAGTCCATCGTGACGCCATGCTTGCGTTCACGGCGGCGGACACCGCCAGCGAAATGAGCAACACCTATGCCGTCTGCACGTGGATGCGTAACCGAGAAAGACGACGCCATGGCGCGTCTTTCCTTGACGCAATGACTCGCCGCCTCTGCGCCGGGCGGCCTGATGCGGAAAAACGTGATCCCGACGAGTGCGCGCCTTCTCGCAACGCGGTGCAGGGGCTTCCCTTCGGATAGTTGTGATATTCGACCCGACATCGCATGGCGGGAACGGGTAATATTCACGCCCCTCGATCGCAAATTAGATTCCCCCTGGTCAGACTTTTCCCCGTTTCCCTCCATTTCGTTTCAATTCGATGTAAGTGTTCCTTTGTCGGATCGGAACCGAAATGACGAGTGCGCCGTACACCTTGTCCGCGTGTGCGTACGCTTCGCGTCATCATGCTCTGCACTCCTTCCCTTTAAGCGTCGCACTGTGCCTCGAAGCGATTGCATGTCAAATCCGCAGCGACGATGACGTCGTGCGTGCGGCCACCGGATGGGTGCTGGCTGCGAAGCGACGCGGGTGGCGTGGTTGACATAGCAACGAAGCGCTGCCGCTCCGTTTTGGGAACGAATCGTGCGCGTTCTCGGGTATTGAATGGAGGACAGCGCTATGAAGCCCATGACCATTGCAAACCGCCGAATTCTGGCGACACTCGTGGCAGGCGGCGCGCTCGTCGCGGCCGGCACGGCCTTCGCGCAAACCTACGTTGCACCGCCACCGCGGTACGAAGAGCCCGCCCCGGCGCCGGGTGTGTCGGTCACGATTGGCATGCACGGCGACCGCTACTGGGACGGCCATCGTTACTGGGAGCACGAGGCATGGATGCATCGTCATCCGCGTGAACGTGATCCGTGGCGCGAACACGAGCACGAGCATGAACACATGCACGAACACGAGTATCGTGAATAGCGACGACGGGCCACCGGAAACTGCGGAGACCTCTCCGGCTTGACACGCTCGTTGCTTGCGCACGGACTTGCCTGATCGCTTCGGACCATTTCAGTCCTGGTTCGTGCGCACGGCGACTCGTCATCCGTCGCGTTCGCTGAACGATCCACCGCAGGTCGAGCAACCGGCGCGTGATCGGCATGCACGAAAGTGCCTGTCTCGCGCGTTTCGCGGCAACCTCGGACCGACGATATTCGAGTCTCCGCGGTACGAGCGCCTGCGAATCGCGCGGTCTCAGCCGGATTGGATCCGACGTCGCCCGCCATTGCGGCACACACTCACGGCGATTGCGTGAAGTAACGCTGTGCCAGGGCGACCCAGTAGCGAACGCCGGCCGGAATGATGTCGTCGTTGAAATCGTACGTCGGGTGATGCAGCGCCGGCGCGGCCGCTCCCGCCGGCGCGTTGCCGATCAGCACGTACGCGCCCGGGCGCTCCTCCAGCATGAAGCCGAAGTCTTCGGACGTCATGTTCGGCGGCACATCGGGGTGAAGCCGCTCGTCGCCGAACGTGTCGCGAATCACAGCTTCGCAGAGTGCGGTCTCGGCCGGCGTGTTGACCGTCGCCGGATAGTACTGAAAGAACTCGACGTCGACGTGCGCGCCATAAGCCGCGGCCAGCCCTTCGCACACGAGCCGGACGTCGCGCTGCAGTTGTTGCTGCAATGCCGACGACAGCGTGCGGATCGTCCCGCGCAACTCGGCGTTGTCCGGAATGACGTTGTCCGTCGTGCCCGCATGGAACATGCAGACGGAAATGACGGCTGGGTCCACCGGATCCTTGTGCCGCGCGGCAATGGTCTGACACTGCAGCACCATCGAACAGGCGAGCGGCACGGGGTCGATGCCCAAGTGCGGCTGCGCCGCATGCGCGCCCTTGCCCGTCACCGTGATCCTGAATCGGCAGCCGGCGGCCATGATGGCGCCGGTGCGCAACCCGAACTGCCCGGCCGGCAAACCGGGCCAGTTGTGCATGCCGAACACGGCTTCCGTCGGACATTGCTCGAACAGCCCGTCGTCGATCATCTTGCGCGCGCCCGCGCCGCCCTCTTCCCCGGGCTGAAACACGAAATGCACGGTGCCCGGCAACTGCGGCAGGCCCTTCAGGATGCGCGCGGCGCCGAGCAACATGACGGTATGCCCGTCATGCCCGCACGCATGCATGACGCCTTGCGCGCCCGATGCGTGCGCGAAGTCGTTGGCCTCCTGGATCGGCAACGCATCCAGGTCCGCGCGGAGCACGATTCCGCGGCCCGGGTCCGCACCCGGCAGGCTCGCGACGACGCCCGTGCCGCCCAGCCCGCGCGACACCGCATAGCCGAGATCTTCAAGCTCGCGGGCGACGACGTCGGCCGTCCTGTATTCCTCGAACCGCAACTCGGGATGCGCATGCAGGTCGCGACGCAAGGTCGCCCAGTGTGCGCAATGGGCTTTCAGGGACGTCTCGGGGAAATCGGGATTATTCAATGTCGGCACCTTCGGAAAGTAGACGGCTTCCATTCTGTACTGCCTCTGCACTCGCGCGCAGCTGCTGCGTCAATCGCCAAAACCCACGATCGACTTGACCTCCATGTACTCCTCCATCCCTTCGATCCCGTACTCGCGGCCGTTGCCCGACTGCTTGTACCCGCCGAACGGCGCCTGAGGATCCCATGCCGGGTAGTTCAGATGGACCTGCCCCGAGCGCAGGCGCGCGGCCACCGCGCGCACGCGTTCCTTGTCGGTGCCCTGCACATGCGCGCCGAGCCCATAGACCGTATCGTTCGCGATGGCGACGGCCTCGTCGACGGTATCGTAAGGCAGGATCGCGAGGACCGGACCGAAGATCTCCTGCTGCGCGATCGTCATGTCGGTGCGGACGTCGGAAAACACGGTCGGCCGCGCATAAAAGCCGCGGTCGAATCCCGCCGGCCGCCCGGGACCGCCGGCGATCAGTTTCGCCCGTTCGTCGAGGCCCGCGTCGATCATCTGCGCGACCCGGCCGAACTGCGCGCGATTGGCCAGCGGACCATGCGTCGTCGTGTCGGCGAACGGATCGCCGACGACCAGCTGCTGCGTCGCCGCGACGGCCAGCGCCTCGACGCGGCCCAGCACGCTGCGCGGCACGATCATCCGGGTCGGCGCGCTGCACGACTGGCCCATGTTGCGGAACGCGGCGGCAACGCCCGGAGCGATGGCGCGCGACAGGTCCGCATCGGGCAATACGATGTTCGGCGACTTGCCGCCGAGCTCCTGCGCGACGCGCTTGACGGTCGGGGCCGCCGCCTGCGCGACCAGCACGCCGGCACGCGTCGACCCGGTGATCGACACCATGTCGACCTCCGGGTGCGACGCGAGCGCCGCGCCCACTTCGGTTCCGCTGCCGCTCACCAGGTTGAACACGCCGGCGGGCACGCCCGCGTCGGCGATCACTTCGGCAAACAGCAACGCGCTGAGCGGCGACAGTTCGCTGGGTTTCAACACCACCGTGCAGCCTGCCGCGAGCGCCGGGCCGACCTTCGCCGTGATTTGATAGATCGGCCAGTTCCACGGTGTGATCAGCGCGCAGACGCCGATCGGCTCGCGCACGATCGCGGTCGTCCCGCGCCGTGTCAGGAACGGGTAACTGGCCAGATTGTCGCGTGCGACCCGGATATGTTCGGCCGCGAGCGGCACATGAGCGCCGCGTGCGTAATTGATCGGCGCGCCCATTTCCATCGCGAGCGCGAGCGCGAACCGTTCGGCACGCTCCAGCATCAACGCGTGAACGCGGTCGAGCAGTGTGGCGCGTTGCTGCGGCGATGTCGCGGCCCAGCGCTCGAAAGCATTGCGCGCAGCCTGCACCGCGCGGTCGGCGTCGCGTGCATTGCCGAGCGGGATCTCGCACAGCGTGTCTTCGGTGGACGGGCTGACGACCGCGAACCGGTCGCCGCCGTCAGGCAGAACCCAGTCGCCGTCGATGAAGAAGCGATCAAGCCTGCCGGCTTCCATCAGGTGACGAACCGGTGAATCGATGGGTGAATGCATTGCGGGGTGTCCTTGAATCGATACCATGCGCCGGCGAACGGCGGAAGCCCGGAGGCCGCCACCGTCGTCCGCGAGACGGCCTCACACTAGAAATCGGCAACCTTGCCCCAGGCGGAATCGGCGAACCGGCCCGGCTGATACGGTACCGGGTCCACGATCGGCGGCGCGCCGGTGGCGAGATCCGCGATCAGGTGACCGGCGCCGGGGCCGATGCCGAAACCGTGTCCGGAAAAGCCCGCCGCCAGGATCAATCCCGGCACGCCCGGCACTTCGCCGATACCCGGGACGCCGTCCGGCGTGCTGTCGACGTACCCGGCCCATGCGTGCGTGATCGTGGCTTCGCGCAGTTCGGGCAGCAGTTCGACGGCACGACGATAGGTTTCGGTGACGGTCGGCATGTCGGGCTTCGGATCGAGGATGCGCACCGCCTCCATCGGGGTCGGCGCATCGAGCCGCCACCGCTTGAGCGTTTCGTGGCCGCCGCGCATGCCCTCGAGGCCGCCCGGCAGAAGATTGCGCCAGCGCTTCGCGAACATCGGCACGAACTGCGGGGCGAACCGCAGGAACTGCGGCGTCACGTCCACGCGCGCGCGGCCGCTGATGGCCAGCGCGTAGCGTCCGTCGTCGCGGCGCGTGACGGACACGCCGGAGGTGTACAGCGCATCCGGCAAGCGCTGATCGACGGGCGACACGCTCAGGATCGACTGACGGATCGACGCCTGCGGAAAACGGATGCCGAGCTGCCGGCAGAACGACGACGCCCACGCGCCGCCGGCGAGCACGACCGCCTTCGTCCTGATGACGCCGGCCTCGGTGACCACGCCGCCGACGCGCCCGCCCTCGAGTTCGATCCCGCGCGCAGCACACTGCTGGTGGACGCTGCCGCCCAGCTTCATCAGTGCAGCCGCCACGGCCGGCGCGGCCTTGCCCGGGTCGGCCGTGCCGTCGGTCGGCGAGAACACGCCGCCCTTCCACTGCCGGCCCGTCACGCGCCCGCGCTCGCCGGCCTGCTTGCTGTCGAGCATGTACGTCGTCACGCCCGCGGTCTTCGCGAAGTCGCCCCAGCTGGCCCAGCGGGACAGCTCGGCCTCGTCATTGCTCAGATACAGCAGCCCGCAGCGATGAAAGCCCGTGTCTTCGCCGGATTCGGCGGCGAATCGTTCCCACAGGTCGATGCTCTTGCTCGCCATCGGCAATTCGCGCGCGTCGCGGTTCTGCTGCCGGCACCAGCCCCAGTTGCGGCTCGACTGCTCGGCGCCGATGCGGCCCTTCTCGACCAGCGCGACCGACATGCCGCGCCGGGCGAGGTAGTACGCGGTAAAGACGCCGATGATGCCGCCGCCGATCACGACGACGTCGGCCGAGGCCGGCAGCGTGGGCGAGGTTTCGATAAGGCGCAGCGGAGGGGACATGGTCAGTCTCGTTCGGTGGATACGTGGACGTTCTGCACGACGTAGAATTTCGCCACGCGCTCGCTGCTTTCCCACCCGATCGACGCGCCGCGCGGCACGAACAGCGCGTCGCCGGCGCCGAGCGACAGCACGCTGCCGTCGGGCGCCGCGAACCGGACGCTGCCGGCCAGCAGGAGCATGAACTCGTTCACGCGATGCGGGCGAACGATCCGGTGATACGGCGTCGAATCCCACGTGCCCGCGCAGTACGCGGCGCCGTCGTCGACGAACACGTTGTCGCTGCGGCATTGCGGCGCGGGGCCGAGCAGGACCTCCGGCGGCAGCGTCGCGGACGGCTTGAAGTCGGCATCGGCACGCAGCGCGAACACGCCGCGCTTCGTCGGTGTCGCGCACGCGGCCGCGCAGAACGTGAACAGCACGCGCGATGCCGCGGTGACGCGCAGCGCCGTGCCGCCGCCGATCACGGCCCCTTCTCCCGGGCCCAGCACGAGCGGTGCGGCGCCGGCCGCTTCGAGCGTCAGCTCGCCTTCGATGATCGCGATGGTTTCGATGTGCGGAAAGCTCGCCACGTCGAGTTCGCCGGCGAAGGCGATACGTCCGGCGGCCATCGCGTCGGGCCCTTCCCAGGCGATCTCCCGATGGCGCGCGAACGGATCGTTCGCACCGAACGCCTGCTGGCGAAACGCGGTTGACGAAGGTGCGCCGTCGGCACGGTGCAACACGAAAGCTGCGGTCATTTCTGCTCCTGTGCAGTGCGCGGCGGCCGGGTTGAAAACCGTCGCGCGATATCGGAAATGGTCGTTCGCCGGCGCGCTCGCCGGCCATCCGTCAGGCGTGCCCGTCGCCGTTGCGCCTACGCGGCGTGACACGACGCTGCGCGGCGCTCGGTGTGCGGGCGCATCGAAGACGGCCGCGCAGGCGTGCCCGGCCGCGCGACCACGTAATCGCGCGGCGTGATCCCGAGTACCCGCCGGAAATGCCGGCACAGGTGGCTCTGATCGAAGAAGCCGACCTCGGTCGCGACGACCGACGGCGCGAGGCCGGCGCGCAGCAAGTCCTGCGCACGCCGCACGCGCACGAGGCACAGATACCGGTGCGGCGACAACCCGACTTCGCCGCGAAAGCGTGCGGTGAAACGCGACACGCTCAATCCGGCCACCGCCGCGAGCGTGTCGAGGTTCAGCGGCTGCGCGAATGACGCATCGATCGTGCGCAGCACGTCGCCGATCGCCGGCGATACGGGCTGCGGAACACGCGGTGCGCGAGGCGTCGCGCCTTCGTCCGCGTCGTGGAACAGCGTGACCATGCTCGCCGTCCTCATGCGGCCGCCTGCGCGTCAGCGCGCGGCGCGGCGCCGGGCGCGCCCGGCCCGGCCATCGTGTCGCCGCCGGTCCCGTCGCGGCGGCCGTTGCCGGCGGCGAGCGGGCAAACGAATCGTGCGGTCATATCCAATCCTCCGGGGGCAGTCGCTTCAGTGCAGGAAATCCTGGATCCGGTAATACGCGCCGACGATCGGCAGAAACCACGCGTGCCCGAAATGGCCGGGCATCGCCGGCCACTCGAGGTCGCGCCACGGATTCGACGCGGCCGCGCCGTACAGCACGTCGGCCATCACGCGGCCCATGTGCACCGACATCTGCACGCCGTGGCCGCTGTAGCCCATCGAGTAATAGAGCCCGTCGTGCTGGCCCGCGCGCGGCAGCCGGTCGGCGGTGATGTCCACCAGCCCGCCCCAGCAGTAATCGAGCCGCACCTTGGCCAGTTCCGGGAAATACTCGGCCATGCCGGCGCGCAGGATGTCGCCGCTTTTCGCGTCGGAGCGCGGGCTCGACATCGCGAAGCGCGCGCGGCCGCCGAACAGCAGCCGGTTGTCGGGCGTCACGCGGAAGTAGTTGCCGATCTGGCGCGACGTCACGTAGGCGCGGCGCTGCGGGAACAGCCGGTTCAACTGCGCGTCGGGCAGCGGCTCGGTCACGACGATGAAGCTGCCGACCGGCGCGATGCGCCGCCGGAACCAGCCGAACGGGCCGTGCTGCGATGCGCCGGTCGCGACCAGCACGCGATCGGCGACGATCCTGCCGCGCGTGCAGGTGATCGCGTGGCGCTCGCCGTCGAGCCGCTCGAGCTGCGTGACGGCCGCATGCTCGTAGACGCGCGCGCCGGCGCGTACGGCCGCCTGCGCAAGCCCGACGCCGAACTTGCCCATGTGCATCTGCGCGCCGTTGCGCTGCAGGAGTCCGCCGTAGAAACCGTCGGAAGCGACTTCGTCGCGAATCCGCGCCGGCTCGATCAGTTCGATGTCCGGATCGACATCGCGGCGCAACGCGTCGAAGGTCTTTTCGAGCCCCGCGAAATGCTGCGGCTTTGCGGCGAGCTTCAGCTTGCCCGCCCGCCGGAAATCGCAGTCGATCGCGTGCTCGGCGACGATCGTCTCGACGCTCTTCACCGCGCTTTCGTACGCGCGATAGAACTGCTTCGCCGGCTCCGCGCCGATGCGCGCGGCCAGCGACGCGTAATCCTGCGCGACGCCCGTGTTGCACTGGCCGCCGTTGCGGCCGGACGCTTCGCCCGCGACCTGCGCGGCTTCGAGCACGACCACCGATACGCCGCGCTGCGCGAGCGCCAGCGCCGCCGACAGGCCGGTGAAGCCGCCGCCGATCACGACCACGTCGGCGCGCCCTTCGACGGGCCCTTCGCAGCCGGCGCGAAACGCGGGGCGGGTATCCAGCCAGTACGATTCGAATTTCATCGGATTCTTCTCGAGCATGTCGGCGACGACGATCGGCGGCCGTTCATGGGAAATCATTTAATCACCATCAAAAACCGCAGTTGCCGCGTATTCGCGCGCGGCACGCGCACAAAGCGCCGTTTTGCGCGACCGCCGCAGCAGACTATGCGGTGCGCCGTTCGCCGCTTCACTTGCCACGTCGTGCGCGGCGAACTTCCGGCGTGTCGCGCGCTACAGCTGCACCGGCTGCTCGGGCGCGGCACCCGCCGGCGCCGGCTCCGCCTGGAAGCGCGCGAGGTCTTCCTCGCTGCGATGGCACAGCACCTGCGCGCCGTTGCCGAGCGTGCGCAGCGCCGGTGCCGTCCGGTTGCAGACGCCGTCCACGCGCATCGCGCAGCGCGACAGGAACGGACACAGCTCGGCCTCGTTCTCGCGTTCGCCGATCGGCACCAGCGGTCGGTGGCAACGCTCGGCCGCATCGTCGAGCCAGCCCGCGCGCAACTCCGGCGCGGACGACACCAGCAGATGCGAATACGGGTGATAAGGCGGCGCGCACAGCGCGTCGCGGCTACCGGTTTCGACACGGCGGCCCGCGTACAGCACGACGATGTCGTCGCTGATCGCGCGCACCTTCGCGATGTCGTGCGTGATGAACACGTACGACACGCCGAGCTTCGCCTGCAGGTCGCGCAGCAGATCCATGATCGCGGCGCCGACGACCGTATCGAGCGCCGACGTGACTTCGTCGCACAGGATCAGGTCGGGCTCGGCCGCCAGTGCGCGCGCGAGGTTCACGCGCTGCTTCTGCCCGCCGGACAGCTCGCCGGTACGCCGCGAGGCCACCGCGGGCGGCAGCCGCACGAGTTCGAGCAGCTCGGCGACGCGCTGCCGCGCACGCGCGCCCTTGATCCCGTGATAGAACGCGAGCGGCCGCGCGAGCGTGCGCTCGACGGTATGCACCGGATTGAGCGCGGTATCGGCGTTCTGGAACACGATCTGCACGCGGCGGTGCTGCTCCTTCGTGCGCTTGGCGATATCGAGCGCGAGCGGCTCGCCGTCGAGCAGAATCTTCCCGGCAGCAGCCGGGACCAGGCCCGCGATCACCTTGGCGAGCGTCGTCTTGCCCGAGCCCGATTCGCCGATCACGCCGACCGTCTGCCCGCGCCCGATGCGCAGGTCGACTTCGTGCAGGATCAGCTTCGCGGGCCAGCCCTTTGCCGTCCGGCCGCCGTAACCGGCGACCGCACCGCGCACGTCGAGCAGCGGCGCCGGTTCGGCCGGCGCCGGTTTCTCGTCGCGTTGCGCATCGTTCGGCGTGACGGCCGCGATCAGGCTCTGCGTGTACGGGTGCGCCGGCGCATGCAGGATCTGCTCGGTCGCGCCGACTTCGCGGATCACGCCGTCGCTCAGCACGACGATCCGGTCGGCCATCTGCGCGACCACCGCCAGATCGTGCGATACGTACACCGCGCTCATCCCGTAGCGCCGGATCACGCTCTTGAACGCCTGCAGCACGTCGATCTGCGTGGTCACGTCGAGCGCGGTGGTCGGCTCGTCGAGGATCACGAGCTCCGGATCGGTGATCAGCGCCATCGCGGCCATCAGCCGCTGCAGCTGGCCGCCCGACACCTGGTGCGGATAACGCTTGCCGATCGTCTCGGGCTCCGGCAGCGCGAGCGCGCGGAACAGCTCGACCGCCTTCGCCTGCGCGTCGCGCTTCGTCATCGTCTTGTGGATCAGCGCGCTCTCGATCACCTGGTCGAGAATCGTGCGCGACGGGTTGAACGCGGCGGCCGCGCTCTGTGCGATGTACGCGACCTTCCGGCCGCGCAGCGCGGCCAGGCCTTGCGCGGACAGCGTGCAGACGTCCGTGCCGCCGAGCTTCACCGCGCCGCCGGCGATCCGGCAGCCGGCGCGCGCATGGCCCATCAGCGCCAGCGCGATCGTCGTCTTGCCGGAGCCCGATTCGCCGATCAGCGCGAGCACCTCGCCGCGCCCGATCTCGAAGTCGACGCCGTGGACGATCGTCGTTTCCTCGCCGCCCGGCCGGCCGCCGACCACGCGCAGCCCGCGCACCTCGACGAGCGGAGTCGATTCATCTCGCATCAGTGTTCTCCCGCGGCCGCGGCCGCGCCCTTGCGGCGGCCGCGATGCGGCAGGCCGTCGATCAACAGGTTGACGCCCACCGTCAGGATCGCGATCGCGACCGCGGGCATGATCGCGACGGCCGAGCCGTCGCCGAGGCTCGCGATGTTCTCGCGCACGAGCGAGCCGAGGTCCGCGTACGGCGGCTGCACGCCGAGCCCGAGAAAGCTCAGGCCGCTCAGCAGCAGCACGACGAACGTGAAGCGCAGCCCGGTATCGGCGAGCATCGGATGGATCATGTTCGGCAGCATCTCGACACAGGCGATGTACAGCGCGCTCTCGCCGCGCGCCCGCGCCACCTGCACGAATTCGAGCGTGCTGATATTGACCGCCAGCGCGCGTGCGATCCGGTACGAGCCCGGCATGTAGCTGACCGCGGCGGTGAGGACCAGCAGCGGCAGCGACGAGCCGAAGGCCGCGACGAACATCAGCGCGAACATCTTCGACGGAATCGACGTGAGCGCGTCGAGCAGCCGGCTCATCGTCTCGTCGACCGCGCGGCCCGACACGGTCGCGAGCAGCCCGAGCGTCGTGCCGGTCAGCGCGGCGAGCAGCACCGCCGCGAGCGCGAGCAGCACGGTCAGCCGCGTGCCGTACAGGATCCGGCTCAGCATGTCGCGGCCGAGGAAGTCGGCGCCGAACGGCAGCTTCGCGCTGAACGGCGCGAACACGTCCGGCGTGACGATCGCGCCGACGTCGTGCGGCGCGAGCAGCGGCGCGAACACCGCGATGAACAGCATCAGGCCGACCATCGACAGGCCGATGCGGCCGCCGGTCGTTAGTCTGATGCGCGCGGCGCGGCGCTTGCGCGGCTGGTCGGGGGACGGCGCGGCGGGCGGCGTCGCGCCTCCCGACGGCGAGCGCGGTTCGCCTGACGGCGGCAGCGCGCTGCTGCGATGAACGGGTTCGGTCGGGTGCATGGTCGGCATCTCGGAAGGTGGGCGGGACGCTCAGGTCCGCAGTCTCGGGTTCGACACGATCGAGCAGAGGTCGGCGAACAGCACGAGCGTCAGGTAGGCGACGCAGAAGATCAGCGTGCAGGCCTGGACCAGCGGGAAATCGCGATTGCCGACCGCATCGACCATCAGGCTCGCGAGGCCCGGATAGTTGAAGATCGTCTCGACGACGATCACGCCGCCGAGCAGGTACGACAGGCTCAGCGCGATCGCATTGGCGATCGGCCCGATCGCGTTCGGCAGCGCATGGCGCAGCACGACGCGCGCGGGGCTCGCGCCCTTGAGCACGGCCATCTCGACATACGACGCGCTCAACTGCTCGATCACCGCGGCGCGCGTCATCCGCGCCATCTGCGCGATCACGACCGCGCACAGCGTCAGCACCGGCATCGCGTACGCGCGCAGGAAATCGTGCAGGCTCTCGATCGGGCCGCTGTACGACAGTGCGGACAGCCAGTGCAGCTTCACGGCGAGCACGAGCACGGCGACCGTCGCGATCAGGAACTCAGGCGTCGCGACAAGCGCCAGCGTGCCGAGGCTGATCACGCGGTCGACCACCGACTCGCGCTTGACCGCAGCGAGGATGCCGAGCAGCAGCGCGATCGGCACCGACACGGCGGTCGTGATCGCCGCGAGCGCGAGCGACTTCGGCAGGCGCCCGCCGATCATCGCCGACACCGGCATGTCGCCGGACAGCGAACGGCCGAAATCGCCGTGCAGCAGCCCGGTGAGCCAGTTCAGGTAGCGCACGTGGGCCGGCATGTCGAGGCCGAACTGCTGGCGCAGCGCGGCGACCGTCTCGGGCGTCGCCGACTGGCCGAGCGCGGCCTGCGCGGCATCGCCCGGCAGCAGGTTCGTGATCGTGAAGATGATCGCGGACACGATCAGCAGCGTCAGCGCGGTGACCGCGATGCGCCGGCCGATCAGTCCAAGCAGGATTCGATTCATGAAACTTCACTCCCGTAAAGGCCGCGTGCGGCCGGCGCGGCAATCCGCACCGGCCGCACGGCGGCGGCACGCGCCGGCGTCAGGCGTTCCACCACACGTGCTCGGCGAACATGAAGCCCATCATCCCGCCGGTCGGGATCGAGCCGAGGCCCGCGATCCGCTTGTCGTAGCCGTCGAGGAAGCTGATGAAGGCCGGGATGCCGACCCTGCACTGCTGCGCGACGAGCACCTGCATGTCGCCGTACATCTGCTTGCGCTTCGCGTCGTCGGTTTCCGAGCGCGCGGCGAGCAGCAGCTGGTCGAACTTCGGGTTCTTCCAGCCCGACTCGTTCCACGGCGCGTCCGACTTGAAGAACTGCGTGAACAGCACGTCGGCGCTCGAACGCGGGTTGATGTTGCCGAAGCCGAGCGGATGCTTCATCCAGTGATTCGACCAGTAGCCGTCCGCCGACACGCGGTTCACCTGCAGGTTCAGCCCGATCTTCTGGCCGGCCTGCTGCAGCAGCACGGCCATCTCGATCGACCCGTTCGCGTCGGAGGTCGCATAGATCGGCGGCAGCGCGGCGCCCAGCGCGCCCGCCTTCTGGAACAGGAACTTCGCCTTGTCCGGATCGTACGGCCGCTGCGGCAGCGACGCGTTGAAGTAGCGATGTCCCGGCGGGATCGGCTGGTCGTTGCCGATCACCGCGTAGCCGCGGAACACCGCCGAGCGGATCTGCTCGCGATTGAACAGGTACTTCATCCCTTCGACGAAATCGGGGTTCGCGACGATCGGGTTGTCGCTGCGCATGATCAGGTCGGTATAGAGCCCCGACTTGGTTTCCTGCAGCGCATAGCCCGGCGTCGACGCGACCCGCTGCGTCGAGCGCGGATCGATCGCGTTGATCAGGTGCACGTCGCCCGACAGCAGCGCGTTCAGGCGCGCGGCGCTGTCGCTGATGCCGATCAGCTCGATCTCGTCGAGGTACGGCATCCCCGGCTTGAAGTAGCTGTCGTTGCGCACGCCGACGGTCGACACGCCCGGCTTGAACGACTTCAGCTTGTACGGGCCGCAACCGATGCCGGTGCTGAAATCGGTCGTGCCGTCCTTGACGATCACGAGTTGCGGCGTCGCGAGGATCACCGGCAGATCGGCATTCGCGCTCGCGAGCACGAGCGTGACCTCGTCCGGGCCGCTCGCCTTCGCGTCGGCGAACTGATCGGCGAGCGGCTTGACCTTCGACGCGGTGGCCGCGTTCTTGTGGCGCATCAGCGAGTACACCACGTCGGCCGGCGTGACCGGTTTCCCGTCGTGGAACGTGACGCCCTTGCGCAGCTTGATGATCCACGTCTTCGCGTCGGTCGTCTGCAACGACTGGGCGAGATTCATCTGCGGCGTCAGGCTCGCATCGAGCTGCGTGAGGCCGCTGTAGAACATGAAGAAACGAATGTAGTCGGCGCCCGTCGAACCCTTGGCCGGGTCGAGCGTATCGGCCGTCGAGCCCGATTCGTTCGCAACCCGAATCTTGCCGCCGCGCTTGGGCGCGGGTGCCGCAAAGGCAGTCCCGGGTTGCATCAGCAGCCCGCCGGCGCCGGCGGCCATCATGCCGCTCGCCGCCATGACCCGCATCATGTCGCGGCGCGTGAAGCCGCCCTTGCCGCCGTTGTCGATATCGTCGCTCATCCGAACTGCTCCTGACTGTGGAAAGTGGGTCCTGGGGTCCAGCGTGGTTCGAGAATCCCGTCGTGCCCGTGTGCTGGTCGCGGGCGCGACGTCGTGCGCATTGAGTTCATTTAAGCATCGCCAAAATGCGGGTTATCGCGATTCGGGGCGGCTGCACGATACGATTCGACCGTTTTGGACCGCCCGCGCAGCATGATTTGCTGCGTGACCACGCGTACCGCCGTCGGCTCGATGCCGCGTCGCGACCACTGCGCGATACGTGCGCGACGAAGGAAATCGTAAAGTGATACGCGCGGCAGATTGCGCCGACAAAATTGGCCGCGCGGCATCCGAAACGCGTTCGACGCACGCAAACCGCATGTTTGTGTGGAATGCGTGCTCGCGGCCCGGGGCGCCCGGTGCGACCGGAACGTCGCGCGCGCATCGGACGACGGGCGCCGGCCGCGCGGACGGCGGGCGCATGAAAGGTCAGGAGATTGCCGCGACATCGAAGCGGCTTTGCCGGACGACGGGCGGACAACAGGGATGCGGTCGGATGATCCGACGCCGGGCGCGAACCCGCGGGGGGCCGTCGAGCCGCGACTCCCCGCTGCGACGCGGTCGGCGCCGACAGGTTGGTGAGCACCACGCCGAACACTTGCCGGCGTGGCGTCAGGAAAACGAGGTGATGGCGTTGCCGGCGGATGCGCACGCGGCGGTCAGCAGTCGGGCGATCAGGCGGTCAGGCGGTCACGCAGTCACGCAGTCACGCAGTCACGCAGTCAGACAGTCAGACAGTCGAGCAATCAAGCCGTCAGCCTGAACACCGACACGGCGGTCCTCAACCGTGCCGCCTGTTCATCCAGCGAGGACGCGGCCGCGGCGGCCTGCTCCACCAGCGCGGCATTCTGCTGGGTCACTTCGTCCATCTGCGCGACCGCCAGGCCGATCTGCTCGATGCCGGTGCTTTGCTCGGCGGATGCCGCGGTAATCTCGCCCATGATGTCGGCGACCCGGTCGATCGACCGGACGATCTCCGTCATGCGCGCGCCGGCCGTCTCGACGAGCCGGCTGCCGCTGCCGACCCGCTCGACCGACGCCTCGATCAATCCCTTGATGTCTTTCGCGGCCGCCGCGCTGCGTTGCGCGAGCGAGCGGACCTCCGCGGCCACGACCGCGAACCCGCGCCCTTCCTCGCCGGCCCGCGCGGCTTCGACCGCGGCATTGAGCGCGAGAATGTTGGTCTGGAACGCGATGCTCTCGATCACGACGGTAATGTCGGCGATCCGCACCGATCCGTCCGAAATCTGCCGCATCGTTTCGACGACTTCCCGCACGGCCGCGCCGCCGAGTTCGGTAGCCTCCTTCGCGTGGGTCACGAGCGCATTCGCCTGACGTGCATTGTCGGCATTCTGTTTGACCGTCGACGTGATCTGTTCCATGCTGGCGGCCGTTTGCTGCAGCGACGCGGCCTGTTCCTCCGTGCGCTGGGACAGGTCCAGGTTGCCTTGCGCGATCTCGCCGGTGCCGACGGCAATCGAGCGGGTCGTGGTCTGGATGTCGGCGATGGTTTCGGTGAGTCGCGCCTTCATGTCGCCGAGCGCGACGAGCAGGCTGCCCGGCGCGGCGTGCGCCGTATCGAACTGCACGTCCAGTTCGCCGGCGGCGATGCGGGCCGCGATCCCGGCCGCCTGCGCGGGCTCGCCGCCCAGCGTCCGCCGGACGCTGCGCAACACACCCCACGCGATCGCCGCGAGCGCCGCGGCGATGACGAGCGTGATGGCGCCGAGCACCTGCGCGAGCCGCGCAAACGCCGCGTTGATGTCGTCGTAGAAGAATCCGGTGCCGATCCACCAGTCCCAGTCCGGAACGGCGACCACGCCCTGCAGTTTCGGCTCCACGTCCGCGTCCGGGCTGCGCTTGATCAGCACGTCGACGAGCGCGAAATGCGCCTGGGCCATTCCGGCGCGGTACGCCTCGCTGTCGGTCAGGCCGCTGGTCGTGCGGTTGCCCTTCGCGCGGGTGCCGATGAACTTCGCGTTCGGATGCACGAGGTTGACGCCGTCGGACGTCGTCACCCAGTAGTAGCTCTTCGAATTCGCATTGAGCGCGGACAACGCGGCCTTGGCCTGCTGCTGAGCCTGCTCCCGGGTGAGCGTTCCGCTCGCCTGCATCGCGCGATACGAGTCGACCAGATGCTCGGCTTTGGTCAGCAGAATGACGATCTCGTCACGACGGCTGTCGATCAGCGCGTCGCGCAGCGTGTGCAGCGACATCGCGGCGAGCAATGCAACGCCGAGCAGCGCCGCGACGACGAGCATCAGCAGTTTCGTGGACAACTTCATGCGGGGGCCTCGCGATATTAACCGTTCGGTACAGATATCGGCTCGGACGGCCCCGCCTTGAATGGCGCCGTATCGGTAATTACCCTTGGTTCGTGCGGTGAGCGAACGCGTAAAGCGGCAAGGCCGTCGCGCCCCCTCATGGCCGATCTCGACGGGCATGCCGGGACGGCCGCGCACGCAGCGCACGCCGCCGCCCGCCGGCGCGGCGGCGCTTACAGCCCGAGCTGCGTCGCGAGGTGGCCGATGTCCGACACCTCGTAATAGTTGTAGAACGGCGTGCCCGGCTCGTGCCCGCGATTGACGAACGCCTTGTGCTTGATGCCGAGATCCTCGGCCGTCATCAGGTCGTAGCGCAGGCTCGACGACACGTGCAGCACGTCCTCGGGCTTGCAGCCGAGCTTGCCGAACATGTATTCGAAGCCCTGCATGCGCGGCTTGTACGATTGCGCCTGCTGAGCGGTGAACACCGCATGGAACGGCGCGCCGAGCTTGTCGACGTTGCTCATGATCTGCTCGTCCATGGCGTTCGACAGGATCACGAGCTTGTACTTCTGCGCGAGCCGCGACAGGCCGGCCGGCACGTCCGGATGCGGGCCCCACGTCGGCACCGCATGATAGAAGCGCTCGGCCTCGGCTTCGTCGAACGGCGTGCCGATGCGCGCGCAGGTGCGCCGGATCGCGTTGACGACGACGTCGCGGTACGGCTTCCACGCCCCGAGCACCTCGTCGAGCCGATAGGCGGCGAACGCGCGCACGAAATCCTCCATCGCGACCGGCGACAGCCGGTCCGCGTAGATCTCGCGCGCCAGGTCCGCCATCTGGAAGCGGGTCAGCGTGCCGTAGCAGTCGAACGTGATGAACTTCGGTTCAAATTGGATCATGGTGAGGTCCTGTCGGTATGAAACCCCGGCAGGGCCGGGGACGGGCTGGGTTCAACGCAATTGAATCAGGGCAAAAAATCCGTCGCGCATCGTTCGACGCCGGTCGAAACGCAGATTCGCCGCGTGTTGCGGGCCGCGGGCAGCACGATCTGCGGCACGGCCGCGCGCGGCGCCGCGGGCCGCCCGGCATGCTTCGCGCAACCGCGGCGCGCCAACTACCCGGCGGCCCCGGCGCGGCTCGCCCGGGCGGCGCCGCTGCAGTTCCATCGTAGTGTCATTCCCACAGCAGAAGCTGTCGGATTGGCGTGCCGCGCCGGCATGAAGCGCGCGTTCGCGCGCGCCGATCGCGCCGGTTTGCGTCGATCTCGCCCGGCCGCCCGCCGTCGCCGGAAAACAGGCGAATCGTCCTATCCGCGCCGCGGTGTCGCTGGCAGAGTCGATATGTCATTCCTACCCATCCGGAGTCCGGCGTGTCCGATCTCAACCCTTCCAGCACGCTCATCTATCGTCCGTTCACCGACACCGACCTGCCCGCCGCGCATCGTCTGTCGGAAGCGGTCAAGTGGCCGCACCGTCTCGACGACTGGCGCTTCGCGCTCCAGCTCGGCCACGGCTTCGTCGCCGAAGACGAAGGCGGCATCGTCGGCACCGCGCTCGGCTGGCGCTTCGGCGACGCGCACGCATCGCTCGGCATGGTGATCGTGTCGCCCGAGCGCCAGAGCCGCGGCATCGGCCGCGAACTGCTCGCGCGCGTCGTCGACAGCCTCGGCGCACGCACGATCTTCCTGCATGCGACGCCGTCCGGCGAACCGCTCTACGTGAAATTCGGCTTCGAGGCGATCGGCACGATCGACCAGCACCAGGGTGCCGCGTTCCAGCCGCCGCTGATCTCGCTGCCGCCGGGCGAGCGCCTGCGCCCGCTCGGCACCAACGACGGCCCGCGCCTCGCGGCGCTCGCCTCGCGCGCGGCAGGTTATCCGCGCGACGCGGTGATCGATGCGCTGCTCGGCGTCGCGAACGGGATCGCGCTCGATCGCGACGGCGAACTGCTCGGCTTCGCGCTGTTCCGCCGCTTCGGCCGCGGCCATGTGATCGGCCCGGTGATCGCGCCCGACGCGCTGCGCGCGCAGGCGCTGATCAGCCACTGGCTCGCGCTGCACGAAGGGATGTTCGTGCGGCTCGACGTGCCGGGCGACAGCGGGCTGTCGGACTGGCTGCAGGGGCTCGGGCTGCCGCGCGTCGACACGGTCGTCGCGATGGCGCGCGGCGCGGCGCCCGCGCGCGACCCGGCGCTGCGCACGTTCGCGATCGTCAACCAGGCGCTCGGCTGAGCGGCACGCGCGATGAGCTTTCTCTACAAGGCCGACCCGGTGCGCGGCGCGCAATGGGCGCAGCGCTTCGCGCAACAGGCGCCCGACCTCCCGTTCCGGATCTGGCCGGACCTCGGCGACCCTGAAACCGTCCGCTATCTCGCCGCCTGGCAGCCGCCCGACGATCCGGCCGCGCTGCTGCCGAATCTCGAGGTCGTGTTCTCCGTCGGCGCCGGCATCGACCAGTTCGACCTGTCGCGCGTGCCCGCGCACATCCCGGTCGTGCGGATGATCGAGCCGGGCATCGTCGAAGGGATGGTCGAGTACGTGACGCAGGCGGTGCTGACGATCCACCGCGACCTGTTCGACTACGCGGCGCAGCAGCGCGCGCAGGTGTGGCGCGAGCGGCCGGTGCGCGCGGCCGCGTCGCGGCGCGTCGGCGTGCTCGGGCTCGGCACGCTCGGCCAAGCCGTGCTCGACACGCTGCGGCGCTTCGGCTTCCCGTGCGCCGGCTGGAGCCGCACGCCGCGCACGCTCGACGGCATCGACTGCTACGCGGGCGACGCGGCACTCGACGCGTTCCTCGCGCGCACCGACATCCTGATCTGCCTGCTCCCGCTCACCGACGGCACGCGCGGGCTGCTCGGCGCACGCGTGTTCGACGCGCTGCCGGCCGGCGCGTCGCTCGTGCAGGTCGGGCGCGGCCCGCAGCTCGACGAGGCCGCGTTGCTCGCGGCGCTCGCGAGCGGCCGGCTCGACAGCGCGATCCTCGACGTGACGGACCCCGAGCCGTTGCCGGCCGGCCACCCGTTCTGGACCCACGCGCGTATCCGGATCACGCCGCACATCGCGAGCGCGACGCGGCCCGATACCGCGGTCGACGCCGTGCTCGCGAACCTCGCGCGCCACCGCGCGGGCCAGCCGATGATCGGCGTCGTCGATCGCGCGCGCGGCTACTGACGCGCGCGCCCGGCCCGGCGGGGCGCGCAGCAGAAAATGCCGAAGCGTCCCGTGCAAACACCGTTTTCATACGTTT
Source organism: Burkholderia sp. BCC1998 (assembly GCF_905339875.1). Taxonomy (NCBI): domain Bacteria; kingdom Pseudomonadati; phylum Pseudomonadota; class Betaproteobacteria; order Burkholderiales; family Burkholderiaceae; genus Burkholderia; species Burkholderia sp. BCC1998. The sequence continues at coordinate 225,423 of NZ_CAJPHE010000009.1, read as the reverse complement.
CAGGGCGCAAATTGAAGACACGTGCGGATTTCTCGCCCGGTAGCATGAACTCACGCTGACACCCGACGAGAGTCCCTCCCCGCCATGAACCAAGCCGCGCTGATCGAAGCCGATCGTCAACACCTGATCCACCCCGTCGTCAATTACCGCGTGCACGAGGCGCGCGGCGTCACCGTGCTCGACTCCGCGAGCGGCGTGTTCCTGCGCGACGCCGACGGCCATACGCTGCTCGATGCGTTCTCGGGCCTGTGGTGCGTGAACGTCGGCTACGGCCGCGACAGCATCGTGAAGGCCGCCGCCGACCAGATGGCGAAGCTGCCCTACGCGACCGGCTATTTCCATTTCGGCTCGCAACCGGCGATCGAGCTGGCCGAGCGGCTCGCCGCGCTCGCGCCGCCTTCGCTGAACCGCGTGTACTTCACGCTCGGCGGCTCGGACGCGGTCGACTCCGCGGTGCGCTTCATCACGCACTATTTCAACGCGACCGGCCGCCCGTCGAAGAAGCACATGATCGCGCTCGAGCGCGGCTATCACGGCTCGTCGTCGATCGGCGCCGGCCTGACCGCGCTGCCGGCGTTCCACCGTCATTTCGACCTGCCGCGCGCGGACCAGCACCACATCCCGTCGCCCTACCCGTACCGCCATCCGCTCGGCGACGATCCGCAGGCGCTGATCGGCGCGTCGGTCGCCGCGCTGGAAGCGAAAGTCGCCGAACTCGGCGCGGACAACGTCGCCGCGTTCTTCTGCGAACCGGTGCAGGGTTCCGGCGGCGTGATCGTGCCGCCGGCCGGCTGGCTGAAGGCAATGCGCGACGCGTGCCGGCGCCTCGGCATCCTGTTCGTCGCCGACGAGGTGATCACCGGCTTCGGCCGCACGGGGCCGCTGTTCGCGTGCGAGACCGAACAGGTCGACCCGGACCTGATGACCGTCGCGAAGGGCCTGACCGCCGGCTACGCGCCGATGGGCGCGGTGCTGATGTCCGACGAAATCTACGAAGGCATCGCGGGCAGCCGCGCGGAGTCTGCCGCGGTCGGTCACGGGCATACGTATTCCGCGCATCCGGTCAGCGCGGCGATCGGCCTCGAAGTGCTGAAGCTCTATCACGAAGGCGGGCTGCTCGCGAACGGCCAGGCGCTGGCGCCGCGCTTCGCGGCGGGGCTCGATGCGCTGCGCGCGCATCCGCTCGTCGGCGACGCGCGTTCGGCCGGCCTGCTCGGCGCGCTCGAGCTGGTGGCCGACAAGGCGCACAAGACGCGCTTCGACCCGGCGCTGAACGTGCCGGACAAGATCGCGGCGGCCGCGTACGCGAACGGCGTGGTGTTTCGCGCGTTCGGCGACGGCGTGCTCGGTTTCGCGCCGGCGCTGAGCTTCACCGCGGACGAGTTCGACCTGATGTTCGAACGCGTGCGCAAGACGCTCGACGACGTGCTGGCCGACCCGGGCGTGCAGCGCGCGCTCGACGTCGCGCACGCGCAGCCGGCCTGACGGGCCGAGGGAAAGCCGGGCTTGTGGCGGCCATCGTTCGACTCTAAAGTAACCGGACATTCCATTTTTTCCCCTCTCACGTAACCATGACGGACAGCAAGCTGGATCGCATCGACCTGCGCATCCTCTCCCAGTTGCAGAAGCGCGGCCGCATGACCAACGTCGAGCTGGCCGATGCGGTCGGGCTGTCGCCGAGCCCGTGCCTGATTCGCGTGAAGCGGCTCGAGAAGGCCGGCTACATCGGCGGCTACGGCGCGCACATCCAGCTCGAGAAGCTCGGCGACGTGCAGGTCGTGTTCACCGAGGTCACGCTGGCCGACCACCGGCGCGAGGACTTCGACCGCTTCGTCGCGGCGATCCGCAACGTCGACGAGATCGTCGAATGCCACCTCGCGAGCGGCGGCTACGACTATCTGCTGAAGTTCATCACGCGCAGCGTGAGCCATTACCAGACGATCGTCGAAGGGCTGCTCGAGCAGAACATCGGCATCGAGAAGTATTTCAGTTACGTGATCATCAAGTCGCCGTTCGTCAAACGGCACTACCCGCTCGAATCGCTGTTCGGCGAACGGCACTGACCGCAGCACGCGGCACCCTTGAACGCGGCAGCCCGCTGTCCGCGCGGGGTCGTCGCGCGCCGGCGTCGCCGCCGAACCGCCTCACCCAAGGACCTGTCATGCCGCTTACGCTGTCCCGCACCGAACTCGTTCGCACCGCCAACCTGATCGACGGCACCTGGCGCGACGCGCTCGACGGCCGTCGCTTCGACGTCACCGATCCGGCGACGCTCGACCTCGTTGCCCACGCACCCGACAGCGGCACCGCCGACGCGCGCGCCGCGACCGACGCGGCCGCACGCGCGCTGCCCGGCTGGCGCGCGACGCCCGCGCGCGAACGCGCCGCGATCCTGCGCGCGTGGCACGCGGCGATCGTCGCGCACACCGACGATCTCGCGAAGCTGATGTCGCGCGAACAGGGCAAGCCGCTCGCCGAAGCGCGCGGCGAAGTCGCCTATGGCGCGTCGTACGTGCTGTGGTTCGCCGAGGAAGCGACGCGCACGTATGGCGACCTGATTCCGCAGCAGCAGCGCGGCAAGCGGTTGAGTGCGGTGAAGGAGCCGATCGGCATCGTCGCCGCGATCACGCCGTGGAATTTCCCGCTCGCGATGATCGCGCGCAAGATCGCGCCCGCGCTCGCGGCCGGCTGCACGGTCGTCGCGAAGCCGGCGGAGGACACGCCGCTCACCGCGCTCGCGCTGGCCTTCCTCGCGCAGGAAGCCGGCGTGCCGCCCGGCGTGCTGAACCTGATCGCTGCGTCGCGCGAACGCGGCATCGACGCGGTGGCCGACTGGCTCGCCGACGGCCGCGTGCGCAAGATCACGTTCACCGGCTCGACGCCCGTCGGCAAGCTGCTCGCGCGCGAGTCGGCCGCGACGCTGAAGAAGCTGTCGCTGGAGCTCGGCGGCAATGCGCCGTTCATCGTGTTCGACGATGCCGAGCTCGACGCCGCGGTCGACGGGCTGATGGCCGCCAAGTTCCGCAACGGCGGCCAGACCTGCGTGTCGCCGAACCGCGTGTACGTGCAGGCCGGCGTCTACGAGGCTTTCGCCGCAAAGCTCGCCGCGCGCGTTGCCGCGCTGAAGGTTGCGCCTGCAACCGACCCGGCCGCGCAGATCGGCCCGATGATCAACGCGCGCGCGGTCGACAAGATCGCGCGCCACGTCGGCGACGCGATCGAGCGTGGCGCGCGCGTGCTGACGGGCGGCACGCGCCTGACCGAACTCGGGCCGCACTACTACGCGCCGACGGTGCTCGCCGACGCCACCGCCGACATGCAGCTGACCTGCGAGGAAACCTTCGGCCCGGTCGCCGCGCTGTTCCGGTTCGATACCGAGGACGAAGCCGTCGATGCCGCGAACGACACGCCGTTCGGGCTTGCCGCGTATTTCTACACGCAGGACGTGCGGCGCATCGCGCGCGTGTCGGCGCGGCTCGAAACCGGCATCGTCGGGATCAACGAAGGCGCGCTCGCGAGCGAGGCCGCACCGTTCGGCGGCGTGAAGGAATCGGGCTACGGCCGCGAAGGCTCGCGCTACGGGCTCGACGACTACCTGTCGATCAAGTACCTGTGCCAGGGCGGGCTCGACTGATCCCGCGTCGGCGCGTGCAGCCGCCCGGCGCTGCCGCGGCTGCATGCCCGTTGCGCGGTGCGCCGCTGCCGCACACGTTTGCGGCGCCGGGTGCGGTGATCGCGGCGCGAATCGGCCTCGATTTCCGGGCATACTTGCCGTTAACCCGGATTTGACCCGCGCCGCTGCTGACGCAGCGAGCTTCCCGCACGAGCGCCAGCCATGCCTGCACCCACTTCGATCGAGAAAATTGCCGACTGGGCCGGCCGCAATTACTTGATCGTCGGCGTGCTGGGCACGCTGATGTCGCTCGCGGCGCTCGGCATCAGCGCGGCCACGCTGTGGGCCGCACGCAGCGAAGTGGTCGAACATGCGCACGAGACGTCGCGCAACGTCGCCGCCGTCCTGGTCAGCGAGATCGGGCGCACCGTCGAAACGTCCAACAATGCGCTCGTCGCACTCGCCGCCAACCTCCGCAACCCCGCGGTCGCGCGCATCGACACCGGGCTGCGTCACGACGTGCTGTTCGAGCGCACGACCGCGCAATACATGACCGGCATGGGCGTGACGAACCGCGACGGCCGGCAGATCGACGGATGCTGCGGCCCGCTCCACAACTGGGATTTCAGCGATCGCGACTACTTCAAGGTCCATCGCGATGCGCACAACGTCGGCCTCTACGTGTCCGAGGCGTATAGCGCGCGTTCGCGCGGCGGCACGAGATCCATCGCGCTGTCGCGGCGCATCGAACGGCCGGATCACTCGTTCGACGGAATCGTGGTGGTCGCGATCGACCTCGCCTACTTCGATCACCTGCTGTCGCGCCTGAACGTCGGACCGCATGGCGTCAGCGCGATCCTGCGCGCGGACGGCACGATCCTCGCGAGAAACCCGCCGTTGAGCGATCAGCAGATCAGCCGGCTGCGCCGCACGAAGTCGTTCGTGCAGATGCTGAGCCGCGACTCGGGCTTCTATGCGGCGCGCTCGAGCATCGACGGCGTCGCGCGGCTTTATACGTACCAGCACGTGCCCGGCACGCCGTTGATCGCGGTCGTCGCCCCGGCCGAGGGCGACGTGCTGGCCGGCATCACGCGCCTGACGTGGACGGTCGGCGTGTCGGCGTCCGTCATCGGCGCGCTGTTCTGCGCGGTGGTGTGGCTGCTCGCGTTCGCGCTGCGCGACAACCTGCGCAAGCAGACGCTGCTCACCGACCAGACGCGCACCGATCCGCTGACGGGCCTGCACAACCGCCGCGCGCTCGATGCGGCGCTCGCCGACGAATGGGAGCGGCTGCAGCGCGGCAGCGGCGGCAGCCTGTCGGTGCTGTTCATCGACGCCGACCACTTCAAGCAGTACAACGACCGCTACGGCCATGCGCAAGGCGACACGGCGCTGCGCTTTCTCGCCGAATGCATCCGTGCGAACGTGCGGCGGCGCGGCGACATCGCGGCACGCTACGGCGGCGAGGAATTCGTCGCGGTGCTGCCCGATACGGACGAAAGCGGCGCCGCGGAAGTCGCGGAAGCGATCCGGCGCGCCGTCGAACACAGCCGGCTCGACGGCTTCGATGCAACGATTCCGCCGTTCACGGTCAGCATCGGCTGCGCGACCGGCCATCGCGCGCACCCGCGGACCGTGCATGCGCTGTCGCATCAGGCGGACCTCGCGCTCTATGCGGCCAAGCGGCACGGCAGAAACCGCGTGTGCCGCGCCGACGCGGATTCGGCCGCCGAGGCGGCGTGATCGCGCCGGTTATCGTCGTCGTTCCGGGGAACACCAGTCCGGCCGGACGCACGCATGGCCGGCGCGTTGCGATGCGCTGCCGATGGCCCGCTCGCCTCCCATCACGTTCAGTATCACGAATTCACCAAATAGTGAGCATTCGCGTGCTTCGACCGCGCCGCGCAACAAATCCTTAACGGCTGCGTCACGATCGCCCACGACAATCCGCCATCTTCAACACACCGGATGGAGTTTTGCATGTTTGCGTCACGAAGCCGTTTCCCGCTGCACGTCGCAGCGCTGTCGAGTGCGATCGTTCTCGCCGCGTGCGGCGGCGGCGACGATGTCGCGTCGACCACCCCGACCAGCGCGGCCATGCCGGCGCCGCCGGCCGACCCCGGCTTCGTCGACAGCGCACCCGTGCCGAGCGTGCCGGCCTTCGTCGACAACATCGCGACCAACCAGCGCGGCGACGCGCGCTATGCGACGCTGTCGACCAACGCCGCGGTACGCGTGGTGAGCCGCTTCCTCGACCTGTGGCAGCCGTCGACGATGCTCGTCGACGCGGGCGTGACCGCGGCCGCGAACGGCGCGTTTCCGGCGATCTCGCCGTCGACCTGCTCGGGCCTGCCCGGCAGCGGCACGCCGTGCGGCACGATCCTGAACGACACGGTGCTGGCGGCCAATGTTCAATACGTGATCAACGCAACGACCGCGCGCACGCAACAGCAGGCCGATGCCGCCTACTTCGACGACCGGCGCGGCAAGGGCTACAGCGTGACCGACGGCATGGGCCCGCTCACCGACGCGTGGCGCACGGCCGCGCAGCAGACGACCAGCATCACCAGCGTGCCCGCCGACGCCACCACGGTGCTGTACAACGACAGCGGCAACAACGTCGGCGTCGGCAGCAGCGCCAACGCGAACTTCGGGAAAGTCGTCGACCTGCTCAACGAAATGGGCAACAACGCGTCGACCGAACCGTCGAAGCGCTTCTACAAGTACGCACGGCCGTACCGCTGGAGCGCGAGCGTGGTCGTCGCGCCGACGCTCGTGCCGGCGGAAAGCACGACGCCCGCGACCGACGGCGGCTTCATCAGCGGCCACACGGCCGAAGCGATGCGCGACGCGATGACGATGGCGTGGCTCGTGCCGGAGCGCTTCCAGGAGATGGTCAGCCGCGGCCTCGAACTGGGCGAGAACCGGATCCTCGCCGGCATGCACTCGCCGCTCGACGTGATCGGCGGCCGCATGCTCGCGCTGGCCATCAGCGCGGCGAACCTCACCGCGTACGCGAGCGACGCGCAGGCCGCGTACGGTCAGGCTCACCAGGCGCTTCAGCAACTCACGGGGACGACCGGCGCAACCTTCGCCGCGTTCGCGCATTCGGGCACGACGGCCACCGACCGGTTCGCCGATTACGCGACCAACAAGGCCGCTTTCACGCGCCGCATGACGTTCGGCTTCGGCGCGATCGAATCGGCCGATGCACCGGCCGTCGTGCCGAAGGGCGCGGAGGTTCTGCTGCAGACGCGCTTCCCGTACCTGAGCGCCGACCAGCGGCGCGTCGTGCTGAAGACCACCGAAGTGCAGTCCGGCTATCCGGTGATGGACGATGCGGAAGGCTGGGGCCGCCTGAACCTGTTCGCCGCGGGCGACGGCTACGGCGCGTTCAACGGCAACGTGATCGTGTCGATGGATGCGTCGCAGGGCGGGCTCAATGCGGCCGACCAGTGGCGCAACGACATCGCGGGCGCGGGCAAGCTGACGCTGCAAGGCACCGGCACGCTGACGCTGGCGGGCGACAACCGCTATACGGGCGGCACGCAGGTCAGCGGCGGCACGCTCGCCGCGGCATCGGCAAGCGCGTTCGGCACCGGCGACGTGTACGTCGGCGCCGGCGGCAGCGTGAAGATCGCGGCCAGCGCACCCGTCACGATCGCGACGCGCTACACGCAGCTCGACAACACGACGCTCGAACTCGACATCGACGGCAACGGCGGCGGACGCCTGCGCGTGGGCGGCCCGCTCACCGTCGCCGGCGGCACGCTGCACGTGAAGTTCGTGAACGGCTATGCGCCGAAGGCCGGCGACACGATCGCGCTGATCGACGGCGCGGCGGCTTCCGCGAAGTTCTCGACCGTGACGGTCGACGGGTTCAAGGCGACGCCGGTTTATACGGCGACGGGGGTGTCGGTCAGGTTGTCGGCATCGTAACCGGCAGCGGCCGTCGGGTCACGCCGGGCGCACCGCGTAGCCTGTTTGCGTCGATCACTAACGCGTTTCAGTTCGATTCGGTTTGCCGTCGGCCGTCCCGTCGGCGGCAAACCGCCATTCTGCTTCGAAGGTCTCGGTTCTCGGTCGTCATGGTCCGACTGCATGTGTCCACCCGGACACTCATCATGAGCTTTCGCACAGATAATGACAAATTTCACATACTTTTATCGCAGCAGATTCGCTAGGATCATTTCCCTGCTTTTCCGATCCATATTTTCTCGCAGGGAATGGCGAAAAATGAAGAAACCTGTCCGACGCGCAATCATGGCATTTGCGCTTTTGATAAATGCGCAGCTTTCGAACGCGCAAGCCATTGCGGTTGACACGCCGCAATCCAATGGCGCTCTGCCCGTGACGCTACCTCAACCGGATTACGCTTCGCAGCGCGTGAAAGTCGGTTTGTCGAGCGCAGAAACGACGCTCGTCCTTCCGTGGTTCGTGGAGGAACTGATCGCGACAATCGACACCAGCCATTCACTGAATGAAGCAGCCAGTGATTATGCAGGGCGTTTAAAGCGTGGTCTTTAATCAATAGTCCGTCACCAAACCTGACGGTAACCAGACGCCAGAACGCCCGCTGCGCCGCATCGGGCATTTTCTGTTTCAGCGCGTACGACGGACATCCGTCATATTTTGAATTGTCGACGGAGCCTATAAGCCATTAACCGTCGGCATGATTGCCCGGCGTTGATGCCGGCACCTTTTCATCAGGAGGTAGCGCATGAACCGCATACCGGACGAATCGACCGCGTTCCGGATCGGTGCTCGTCGCGTTCGAACGATGCAGCTGGACGGCGGCATCCTGGCCGCACAGGTGGGTAGCGAACCACCCGCGGTCATCGTACTGAACGGCGGACAAGCCTTCGTCTCGAAGACGACCAAGCGCCGGCTGCGGCGCGACCTGCTCCGCGTCGCCGGTATCTTGCCGCCCGACACGCCATTCGTCCTGCTCGGGTATCCTGACAAGCCCGGTGCGCAATACCGAATCGCCGACATCGTCGAGCATCTCGCGCGCGGCATCGCCGCGCATTGGCAGTGCACGACGCTCATCGGCATCTCGTTCGGCGGCGTCGTGGCGGCGCGCCTCGCGGCCGCCCACCCGGAACGCGTCTCGCGACTCGGGCTGGTGTCGAGCGCGCATCGCCTCGCCCCGAAAGGCTACCGGCTCATCGAGCAGCAAATCGTGCATACGACCCGCTCCGATTTCGTCCGTCTGCTCGAAACGATGTCCGGATGCTTCCGCGCCAGCTGGCGCAACATGCTCCTGCGCGCGGCGCTGTTCAGTCGACGCCGCCACGTCGCGTCATCGGTCAACGAACGACACGTCATCGTCCGCACGCTGCGCGCATTGCGTGACGATGCACGCGACGATTCGCCGTGGCCGCGGCGGATCCGCGCGGATACGTTGATCGTCGGCGGCGCCGACGACCCGATCTTCGCCGACGCGGCGCTCGAAACTTCCGCGTGGGTGCCGTCGGTGACCCATCATGCGCTGCCAGGCGAAGGGCACATGGTGATGATCGAGCGCAGGAAGCAGGTTGCGCGACTCGTTCGGACTTGGCTCGCCGCGTGATCCTGATGTTCGCGTCCGAATAGACGCCTGCGCACAATCGATCCCTGAGATCTGGCGCACGACGCGGCCGCACCGGGTACGAAATATGCGCACATCCCGGGTTGCCGGTTGCCCGGCAGATATTGCAACGCAGGCAACCGGCGTCATGACCCACAATTACAGGAGAAAAGTGATGACCCTGCTTATCTACCTGCTCGGATGGATCGTTTTCATCGCCGGCGTGGCATGGGGCCTGATGACGCTGCATGTGTCGCAGCACATCATCGAGATCGTCGCCGTCATTCTGTTCGGCATCGCGGTAATCACGGGCGCGACGCGCGCGCGCCATCGCGACCGCACGTAGTCGCGGAACGGGCGCCGGATTTCGATGCATTCAGGCGTCGCGCAGGTCAACGGCCCGTCGCCGGACGCCCGCGCGGGTTATCCGTACTACCCGCGGCGGCGCTTCGTGCCGCCGCCGCCGCGGGCGTGCGTCGATTTCATCGAGGCGCAGGCGCGGTAGAACGCCGCCTCAGCGCCGGTTCGAGCGCGACACCACGTCGATCCACACGGCCAGCACCAGCACCGCGCCCTTGACGATCATCTGCCAGTACGCGTCGACGTCGAGCATCGACATCCCGTTGTCGAGGCTCGCCATCACGAGCGCGCCGATCAGCGCGCCGTAGACGGTGCCCGACCCGCCGCGCATCGACGTGCCGCCGATGAAGCACGCGGCGATCGCGTCGAGCTCGCCCATCGTGCCGGCCGACGGCGAGCCGGCCGCGAGCCGCGCGGTGTTGACGATGCCCGCGAACGCGCACATCAGCCCCATCAGCGCGAAGATCGCGAGCTTCACGCGATCGGTGTCGACGCCCGACAGCCGCGTCGCCTCCAGGTTCGAACCCACTGCATAGATGCGCCGGCCGAACACGGTCTGCGTCGCAATCCACGAGAACGCGCCGAGCAGCGCGAGCAGCAGCAGCACGGGCACCGGAATGCCGCCGTAGCGGTCGAGCGTCGCGACGAACGCGAACAGCACGGCCCCAGCGCCGACGACCTTCGCGACGTCCTGCCACAGCGGCGCGACGGCGAGCCGGTAGCGGTGCCGCGTGGCGCGCTGCCGCAGCACCAGCAGCGCGACGAGCGCGAACAGCAGCACCGCGAGGCCGTCGCCGGCCGCGCGCGGCAGATAGCCCTGGCCGATGAACACGAAGCCGTCGGACACCGGCGCGATCGTCGAGCCGCCCGTCACGCCGAGCAGGATCCCGCGAAACGCGAGCATCCCGCCCAGCCCGACGATGAACGACGGCACGCGCCGGTAGGTCGACCACCAGCCGTTGAACAGCCCGGCCAGCACGCCGAGCGCGAGCACAGCCGGCACCGTCACGGCGACCGGCCAGTGCCGATTGACGTCGAGGATCGCCGCGACACCGCCGAGCAGCCCGAGCAGCGAGCCGACCGACAGGTCGATCTCGCCCGCGATGATCACGAACACCATGCCGCACGCGAGCATCCCGGTGATCGACATCTGCCGCAGCAGGTTCGACACGTTGCGCGGCGTGACGAACGCGCCGTCGGTCAGCACCGAGAAGAACACCCAGATCGCCGCGACCGCGAACAGCAACGCGAGGACCTTGTAGCGCACGAACACCTGGCGCAGCGGATGGCCGTGCGTGCGACGCGCGTCGGCGCCCGGCGGCACGGCGGGAGAAGAAGACAGTTCGGTATTCATGGCGCACTCGCTGCAATGGGTTCGGACGGCTGCCGCGCGGGTTTCAGCGCGGCGCCGAGGATCTGTTCCTGCGTGAGACCGTCATTGACGAAATCGCCGCGCAGCTCGCCTTCGCCGATCACCAGCACACGATCGGCGAGCCCGAGCACTTCCGGCAGCTCCGACGACACGACGATCAGCGCGACGCCGCGTTTCGCGAGCGCGAAGATCAGCCGGTAGATCTCGGCCTTCGCGCCGACGTCGACGCCGCGCGTCGGTTCGTCGAGGATCAGCACCTGCGGGTCGGCCAGCAGCATCCGCGCGAGCACGGCCTTCTGCTGGTTGCCGCCGGACAGGCTCGCGATCGGCAGGAACGGGTGTGCCGCGCGCACCGACAGCCGCTGCATCTCGGTGTGGATCGCATCGAGCTCGGCGGCCGCGTCGATCCTCCCGCGCGCGGCGAACCGGCGCAGCACCGACAGCGTAATGTTGTGGCCGACCCCGAGTTGCGGCACGATCCCGTGGCGCTTGCGGTCCTCCGGCACCATCGCGATGCCCGCGCGGATCGCATCGGCCGGCGAGCGGATCGCGAGCGGCTGGCCGTTCATCCGCACGGTCGCCGTGCTCGCGCCCGGATACGCGCCGAAGATCGCCTGCATCAACTCGGTGCGGCCCGCGCCGACGAGCCCGGCGACGCCGAGGATCTCGCCGCGCCGCACACTGAACGACACGTCGTCCACGCGCTTGCGTCGCGGGTTCGCCACGTCGTGACAGGTCACGTTGCGCGCCTCCAGCACGACGTCGCCGATCTCGTGCGGCTCGCGCGGATACAGGTTGCGGATCTCGCGGCCGACCATCATCGCGATGATCCGGTCGGTGGTCAGCGCACGCATCGGCTCGGTCGCGACATGGCGGCCGTCGCGGATCACGGTCACCGTGTCGCACACTGCGTCGACTTCGTCGAGCTTGTGCGAGATGTATACGCACGCGACGCCGCGGCGCTTCAGGTCGCGCACGATGTCGAGCAGGATGCGCGTCTCGGCGGCACTCAGCGACGACGACGGCTCGTCGAGAATCAGCAGCTTCGCGCGCTTGTTCAGCGCCTTCGCGATCTCGATCAGCTGCTGATGGCCGCCGCCGTAGTTCATCACCGGCTGCGCGACGTTGATCGCGTCGATCCGCAGCTCGCGCAGCAGCGCTTCCGAACGCCGCACCATCTCCGCATAGTGCATGCGCCCGCCGGGCAGCGTGATCTCGTTGCCGAGGAAGATGTTCTCGGCGACCGACAGCTCGGGCACCAGCATCAGTTCCTGGTGGATGATCACGATGCCCGCGCGTTCGGTGTCACGCACGCCGGACGCAACGAGCGGCGCGCCTTCCCAGCGGATCTCGCCGTCCCACGTGCCGTGCGGGTAGACGCCCGACAGCACTTTCATCAGCGTCGACTTGCCGGCGCCGTTCTCGCCGCACAGGCCGACGCACTCGCCGGGGCGCACGGTCAGGTCGATGCCGTCGAGCGCCTTCACGCCGTCGAATGCCTTGACGATGCCGCGCATCGTCAGCAAGGGTTCGGTCATACGTTCATTGCCTCGCAGTGCGCACGCGGCCGGACCATGTGCGGCCGCACCTCGCCGGCCACGTGCATCATGCCCATCGAGCGGTTACTGGCTCGCGAGCTGGGCCTGGGTGTAGAAGCCGTCCTTCACGACGACGTCGACGTTGCGTTTGGTCAGCAGCGTCGGCTGCAGCAGCACCGTGTCGACCTTCATCTTGCCGTTGTCGTATTGCGCGTTGAACGCGGGCTTCGTACCCTTCGCGAGATCGACCGCGAGCTTCGCGGCTTCGCTCGCGATCAGCTTCAGCGGCTTGTAGACGGTCATCGTCTGCGTGCCGGCGATCACGCGCTTGACGGCCGCGAGGTCCGCATCCTGCCCGGACACCGGCACCTTGCCGGCCAGATGCTGCGCGGCGAGCGCCTGGATCGCGCCACCCGCGGTGCCGTCGTTCGACGCGACGATCGCATCGATCTTGTTGTTGTTCGCGGTCAGCGCATCCTCGACGATCCGCAGCGCGGTCGATGCGCTCCACTCCGGCACCCACTGCTGGCCGACGACCTTGATGTCGCCGCGCTCGATCGCCGGCTTCAGCACCTTCAGCTGGCCCTCGCGCAGCATCTTCGCGTTGTTGTCGGTCGGCGCGCCGCCGAGCAGGAAATAATTGCCCTTCGGCTTCGCGTCGAACACGCCCTGCGCCTGCAGCTCGCCGACCTTCTGGTTGTCGAACGAGATGTACGCGTCGACGTCCGCGTCGAGGATCAGGCGGTCGTACGACACGACCTTGATGCCGGCCTTGCGCGCTTCGGCGACGACGTTGCCGAGCGTCTTCGAATTGAACGGCACGATCACGATCACGTCGACGCCGCGCGAGATCAGGTTCTCGATCTGCGAGATCTGCCGCGCCTCGCTCGCGTCGGCCGACTGTACGGATACCTTGGCGCCGAGCTTCGTCGCGGCCGCGACGAAATAGTCGCGATCGCGCGACCAGCGCTCGACGCGCAGGTCGTCGATGCAGAAGCCGATCTCGGGCTTGTCCTTGCTCGCATGCGCGAGCGGCGCGCCCAGCGCGAACATCGCCAGCGCAGCGGCGCCGGCAAGCGAACTCAATACGGTACGACGCGTCACGGATTTCATTGTCTCCACTCCTTGTTATCGAACTTGTCGAACTACCTCACGAACATCGGGCAGGCGCGTGAGTGCGCCGCCCGCATCGAGTCCTCGCAACGCGCGGCATCGTGCGATGCGAACCGCGCGCGCCATCCACGCGTCACGCACCCGTCGCGAACACCGGTTCGAGCGCGCGATAAAGCGCACGAAACGTCGGCCGCCGCATGTCGCGATACCACGCGTGCCGCGCGAGATCGGGCTCGCGCACCGCGACGACCGGCGGTCGCGGGCACACGTCGCCGAGCGGCGTATCCGGTTCGAGCGCGAGGCGAGCAAGGCGCGCGGCACCGAGCGCCGGACCGACCTCGCCACCCGCGCGCAGCGTCAGCGCGCGTCCGCTCAGGTCGGCGAGCATCTGCGTCCAGTAAGCGCTGCGCGAGCCGCCGCCGATCACCGTGATGCCGGCGGGCTCGAGCCCGGCCGCATGCAGCGCGTCGATGCCGTCGAGCAGCGCGAAGCCGACGCCTTCGAGCGTCGCGTTCGCGAGATCCGCGCGCCGGGTATCGGGTGTCAGCCCGTAAAAGACGCCCTTCGCATTCACGTCGTTGTGCGGCGTGCGCTCGCCGCTCAGGTACGGCAGGAACCACGGACGGGTCGCGCGCGCGTTCGCCTCGGCATCGGCGAGCAGCGCCGCGACGCCGTCGTAACCGGTCAGTTGCGCGGTGAAGTCGACGCAGCCGGCCGCGTTCAGCATCACCGACATCAGGTGCCACGTATCGGGCAGCGCATGACAGAAGCTGTGCACCGCCGATTCGGGGTTGGCACGAAACCCGTCCGACACCGCGAAATACACGCCCGACGTGCCGAGCGACAGCAGTGCATCGCCGGGCCGCACGATCCCCACGCCGACCGCGCCGGCCGCGTTGTCGCCGCCGCCGGCCACCACCGGGATCTCGCGCAGCCCGAGTGCGCGCGCGACGGCCGGCAGCAGCGTGCCCGTCACGCGGTTGCCCTCGAACACCGCCGGCATCTGCGCGCGCGACAGCCCGCACGCGCGGAGCAGCGTGTCGTCGTAGTCGCGCTTCGCGACGTCGAGCCACAGCGTGCCGGCGGCATCCGACGGATCGGTTGCGAACGCACCGGTCAGCCGGTAGCGCAGATAATCCTTCGGCAGCAGCACGTGCGCGATGCGTGCGAACACATCGGGCTCGTGCCGGCGCACCCACAGCAGCTTCGGTGCGGTGAAGCCCGGCATCGCGACGTTTCCTGCCACCGTGCGCAGCGCGGGCGCGAGCCGCTCGAGTTCCGCGCACTCCGCATCCGCGCGGCCGTCGTTCCACAGGATCGCGGGACGCAGTACGTCGCCATGCGCGTCGAGCAGCGTCGCGCCGTGCATCTGGCCGGTGAGCCCGAGTGCGGCGATGTCGCGCGGATCGATGCCGCCCGCGCTGGCATCGGCGACGACCGCGGCGAGCGCGCCGCAGGCGGCGTCCCACCAGTCCTGCGGCGCCTGTTCCGACCAGCGCGGCCGCGGCCGGCTCACCGTCAACGGGTGGCTCGCGCTCGCCCGCACCGCACCGTCGCGGTCGAGCAGCACCGCCTTCACGCCCGACGTGCCGAGATCGAGTCCGAGATACATGGCGTCAGCGCAGCCCGTAGATGGCCTGGTTCACGATGTTCTCGAGCCGCTCCTGCGCGCCGCTCGCGTGCCGCGGGTCCACGCCGCGCGCGAGCGCGTCATCCGCGAGCGACTGCAGCGTGTAACCGCCCGACAGGATCTTGCGGCCGAACGCGTCGTCCCACTGCGCGTAGCGCTGCCGGCGCAGCGCGTCGATCCGGTCGTTCTCGACCAGCACCGCCGCGCGTTCGAGCGCGAGCGCGAGCACGTCGATCGCGCCGACATGGCCGTAGAACAGGTCTTCCGGATCGACGCTCTGGCGCCGCACCTTCGCGTCGAAGTTCATCCCGCCGGTCGTGAAGCCGCCGTGGCGGAGCATCTCGTAGAACGCGAGCGTCAGCTCCTCGACGCTGTTCGGGAACTGGTCGGTGTCCCAGCCGTTCTGCGGATCGCCGCGGTTCGCGTCGACGCTGCCGAACACGCCGAGCGCGAACGCGTTCGCGATTTCGTGATGGAACGAATGACCGGCGAGCGTCGCGTGGTTCGCCTCGATGTTCACGCGGATTTCGTTCTGCAGTCCATACTGCACGAGAAAGCCGTGCACGGTCGCGACGTCGTAGTCGTACTGGTGCTTGGTCGGCTCCTGCGGCTTCGGCTCGATCAGCAGCGCGCCCGTGAAGCCGATCCGGTGCTTGTGCTCGACCACCATCGACAGGAAGCGCGCGAACTGCTCGCGCTCGCGCTTCAGGTCGGTATTGAGCAGCGTCTCGTAGCCTTCCCGGCCGCCCCACAGCACGTAGTTCTCGCCGCCGAGCCGGTGCGTCGCGTCGAGCGCGTGGCACACCTGGGTCGCGGCCCACGCGAATACGTCCGGGTTCGGGTTCGTCGCGGCGCCCGCCGCGAAGCGCGGGTGCGAGAACAGGTTCGCGGTGCCCCACAGCAGCCGCACGCCGCTCGCCTGCTGGCGCTCGCCGAGATAGTCGACCATCCGCGCGAAATTGGCCGCGTATTCGCGCAGGGTGTCGCCTTCCGGCGCGACGTCGGTGTCGTGGAACGTATAGAAAGGCGTGCCGAGCTTCGTGAAGAACTCGAATGCCGCGTCCGCCTTCATGCGCGCACGTTCGAGCGCGTCGCCAGGCTGCTGCCACGGCCGCTGGAACGCGCCCTGCCCGAAGATGTCGTGCCCCGGCCACACGAACGTATGCCAGTAGCAGACGGCAATCCGCAGATGCTCGGCGAACGTCTTGCCGAGCACGCGCTTCTCGGCGTCGTAATGGTGGTAAGCCAGCGGGTTGTCCGACTGCGGGCCTTCGTAGCGAATCGCGGGAATGTGTTCGAAATACGACATGGCGTCTCCGTGCAGGGTCTTGTTGCGGCGCAACGCGCGTCGCGACGACGACGCACGCGGCCGAATCCGGTTGGCTGGATCGTGCCCGCGCGCCTGCCGGCCGGCAATTGCGAAATTGCGCAGCATGCTTAACGTTTCTTGCCAGCCGCTGCGCGCGGTGCGCGTTCCGGCCTACAATCGCCGGACACCAGAGCATCGCGCGGCACCGTCCGCGCGCCCCGGAGACAACGGCAAGACGCCCGAGCGGCGCCCGCCCCGAGACCGACATGACCCGCGCCTCTTCCGCCCAGACACCGCACCGCATCGCGCTGCTGTTCAACGCGAACAAGGTCTACGACCGCGAGATCATCAGCGGCATCGGCCAGTACCTGCACACGACGCGTGTCGTGTGGGACCTGTTCCTCGAGGACGACTTCCGCTGCCGGCTCGCCGGCATCGAACGCTTCGACGGCGACGGCATCATCGCGGACTTCGACGATCCGGCCGTCGCCGACGCGCTCGCCGGCTCGCCGCTGCCGATCGTCGCGGTCGGCTCGTCGTACGAGGATCCCGCGCAGTATCCGCACGGCGTCCCATATATTGCGACCGACAACCCGAAGCTCGTGTCGCTCGCCTATACGCACCTGATCGGCGCGGGGCTCGCGCATTTCGCGATGTACAGCCTGCCGGTCGCGCAGGAGAACCGCTGGGCGCAGCAGCGCGAGCTCGCGTTCGATCGCCTCGCGCGCGCGGACGGGCTCGACGCGCCGATCTACCGCGGCCTGTCGACGAGCGCGTCGGGCTGGAATCACGCGATCGAGCAACTGATCGGCTGGCTGCATGCGCTGCCGAAGCCCGTCGGCGTGATCGCGGTCACCGATGCGCGCGCGCGGCATCTGCTGCAGGCGTGCCTGATCGCCGGCATCGCGGTGCCGGAACAGGTCGCGATCATCGGCATCGACAACGATCCGCTCACGCGCACGCTGACGCGCATTCCGCTGTCGTCGGTGATCCAGGGCACCGAGGAAATGGGCCGCACCGCCGCGCACCTGCTGCACCGGATGCTGCGCGGCGCGCGTTTTCCCGGGCAGCGCATCCTCGTGCCGCCGGTCGGCATCAACGTGCTGGAATCGACGCGCCACCAGCCGCTCGCGAGCCCGCACGTGATGCGCGCGCGGCATTTCATCCGGCAGTACGCGTGCCAGGGGATCAAGACCGAACAGGTCGCCGACTATGTCGGCGTGTCGCGCTCGCTGCTCGAAGAACACTTCCGGCGCGAACTGCAGCGCACCGTGCACCAGGAAATCCTGCGTCACAAGCTCGAGGCCGCGCAGGCGCTGCTCGCGAGCCGCAACGCGTCGAGCGCGGAAGTCGCGATCCGCTGCGGCTTCACGTCGTTGCAATACATGTACGCGGTATTCCGCCGCGAACTCGGCTGCACCCCGCGCGAATACCAGGAGCGCACCGCGCCCGCCCACTGAATTCACCGCTCACGAGCGAACCCACTCATGCATATCGACACCGACTCTCCCCGCCCGGCATCCGACGCGGGCCGCATTCCGTCCGAACCGTGGGGCACGCTGCCCGGCGGCGATCCGGTGCGGCGCTACACGCTGCGCAACGCGCACGGGATGCGCGTCGTCGTCAGCGATCTCGGCGCGACCGTCGTGTCGTGGCTCGCCCCCGACCGCACCGGGCGCTTCGCCGATATCGTGCTGGCGCACGACACGCCGGCCGACTACGTCGAGTCGGGCGCCTACCTCGGCGCGACGGTCGGCCGCTGGGCGAACCGGATCGCGAATGCGCGCTTCGCGCTCGACGGCGTCGACCACACGCTCGACCGCAACGAGAACGGCAACCTGCTGCACGGCGGCGCGAGCGGCTTCCACCGCGCGCGTTGGGACGTGGTCGACGACCGTGGCGGGCTGACGCTGCGGCTCGATTCGCCGGAAGGCGATGCGGGATTTCCGGGCAACGTGACGGTGCAGGTGCGTTACACGCTCGACGACGACGGCACGCTGACGATCGACTACGCGGGCGTGACCGATGCGCCGACGCCGCTGAACCTGACCAATCACAGTTACTTCAACCTGAGCGGGCGCGCGGGCAGCGACGTGCGCGGCCATCTGCTGCAGATCGACGCCGACGCGTTCGTCGAAGTGGACGATGCGCTGATCCCGACCGGCACCGCCGACGTGACGGGTAGCGCGTTCGATTTCCGGCAGAGCGCGCCGCTCGGCGCGCGCCTCGATTGGCCGCATGCGCAGCTCACGCGCGGGCGCGGCTTCGATCATTGTTATGTGCTGCGCGAGCCTGGGCGCGGCGTGCGGCCCGTCGCATCGATCTACGATCCGGAAAGCGGTCGCGAACTCGCCGTGTCGACTGATCAGCGAGGGCTTCAGCTGTATACGGGCAACTATCTGGACGGTGTGCGCGTCAGCGGCGGCGGGTCTTGCGTACGACATGCGGCGCTGTGCGTCGAAGCCGGGTGCTTTCCGAACCAGGTCAACATGGACGCGTTGCGCGACGAAACCATCCTTCGTCCGGGCCGGACCTATCGCCAGACGACGCGGTATCGGGTCGGCGTTCGCGGGTAGCGGTAGCGGACACGTCGGGTCGGGCCGGGTCGGGTCGCATGCGAACGCGCCAGTCCGCAAACTGCCATGTACACCGGTCGGCATGCCCGCTCCGAAATCACGTCAGCCGGTATACGGAATCCGTCCAGGCAGCGGCCGCCTGAGGTTTATCGTTTATCCGCCGCGATGCGGTCCCAGAGGATCCGGATCCGTCGCTGAACATGGCGCGAGACGCGCCGGCTGGCGCGTCGCGCGAAAGCATCGCCAGCACGCAAACCTGTGTCAGACTCCCATGTGCGATCGAGCGTCCGTGCGCAGTCGGCCGGCGCCGGATTTCATTCAACTCTTGCGGGTTCCTTACGGATGTCTGAAGAATACGAAGTTCATGGCCCTCACGACCATGCGGTGGAACATCATGCGGCTCACGGCGGCGATCAAGGTACGTCGCGCATCGCCGTGCTGACGGCCGTGCTTGCCTGCTTCGGTGCGATATCGGCCTACCAGAGCGGTGCCGACGAAAGCCTCGCGCTACTGTACAAGAATGACGCCGCGATCCGGAAAACCGAGGCTGCGAACCAGTGGGCCTACTATCAGGCGAAGGGCAACAAGCAGAACCTCGCCGAACTCGGCGCGGCGTTGAGCCCGGACGCGTCGCCGCAGCGCAAGCGGTTCGAGGCGGACGCCGCACGATACCGCGCCGACAAGGAACCGATCCGAGCGCAAGCCGAGGCGCTCGAAAAGGAAGTCGAGAAGAACAACGCGGCCAGCGAGGCGCGGATGCACCGACACCATCGGTGGTCGCAGGCGACGACCGTCATCCAGATCTCGATCGCGCTGGCGGCGATCACGATCCTCACGCGCCGTTCATGGATGCAGGGTCTGTCGATCGGCGTGGCCGCGATTGGCATCGTGATCGCGGGGCTGGCGTTCTTTGGGGTTTGATCGACGGCGAGGCCGTCGCAGTCCGGTCATATCCCGACCATGCCGTGTTGCCTACGTGAAGCCACGCGCGCATCGGACCCAACGTGCTCCCGGCGCGGCGATCATCGCCGTGGTCAGCGGGGCTTCATGCAGTCAGACGGCTCAGGATTCGCCACGAACGGCACCTGAGAAAAAGCACGACTCTGCGCCGGGCGCAAGATTGATCCGCCTGTCTCTCCTCACCGTCCCCACGCCTGTCGCCAGATAGTAGGCAACGCACGCGTTCTTTGCGTGGGCATCGGCGGCTGCGCTACGCTCGATCCGGCCTCGTGTCGAGGCCGAAATTTAAGCGCTTAAACCGATGGAGCCCGCGATCCTGCGATCGATCGACCGGGCCCGATACTGGAGGATGACGATGAACAGACGATCGATGTTGCGCTGGAGTGTCTCGACCGCGGCGCTCGCGTGCGTCGACCTGGCCGGCGCGTTGCCGGCCGTCGCGCAAGGCGTCGCGCGCGCCGCAGGCAGCGCGGGTATCCCGTTCGCGATGGGCGCCGACGTGTCGACGCTGCCGGAACTCGAGGCGCACGGTGCACGGTACTTCGACCGCGGGCATCCGCGCGACTGCCTGAAGATCCTGCATGCGCATGGCGTCGATTCGATCCGCATCAAGGTGTGGAACGATCCCGGCAATCCGCATTTCTTCCCCGCGAACCAGAGCGATGCGGCCGGCTACAACGACGCGGCCCATGTCGTGGCGCTCGCGAAGCGCGCGGCCGCGCTCGGCACGCGCATCCTGATCGACTTCCACTACAGCGACTGGTGGGCCGACCCCGGCAAGCAATACCCGCCGCATGCATGGGCCGGCAAGAATCTCGCCGATACGTGCGCGCTGCTGTCCGCCTATACGACCGACGTGCTGCGCCAGCTTCAGCGCGCCGGCGTGCGGCCCGAGTGGGTGCAGATCGGCAACGAGATCACGGGCGGCATGCTGTGGCCGCTCGGCCGCTACGACCAGTGGGATAACCTCGCGCAACTGCTGAAGACGGGCCACGATGCGGTGAAGGCCGTCGATCCGCGCATCAAGGTGATGCTGCACATCGACAGCGGCGGCGACAACGCGAAAAGCCGCTGGTGGTTCGACAGCGCGACGCAACGCGGTGTCGCGTTCGACGTGATCGGCCTGTCGTATTACCCGCAGTGGCAAGGCGCGCTCGACGACTTGCGCACCAACGCGAACGACCTCGCCGTGCGCTACGACAAGGAACTGATCGTCGTCGAGACCGCGTATCCGTGGACCACCAGCGACGGCGACTCGGAGCCGAATGCGATGACGAACACGGGCTCGACCGCGTTCCCGCCGTCGCCGGCCGGCCAGGCGCAGTTCCTCGCGGCGGTCGTCGATATCGTGAAGGGCGTGCCGGGCAATCGCGGCAAGGGCGTGTTCTGGTGGGAGCCGGAATGGATCCCGACACCGGGCGTCGGCTGGAAGCTGGGCGCGGGCGATCAGTGGGACAACAATACGCTGTTCGACTTCCACGGCAATGCGCTGGCGTCGCTCGACGCGTATCGCAAGCGTTGACGCTTCACGGCATCGTCGATTCACCGCACCGGCGCATCGTGCGTCAGTGCGGTGGGTTGAAGCGGTGTCGTGCGGGCGGTGTGGTGTCGCTTGTGTCGCTTGTGTCGCTTGTGTCGCTTGTGTCGCTCATACCGCTCGCTGCGCCGTTCCGCTCACACCGCCCCGCTCGCCGCGCGCATCCAGCGCGAGCAGCACGCACGCCACGAGTGCGAGCCCGCAGCACCCCGCGAACGTCGCGCGATAGCCGAACAGGTCGACGCACGCCCCCGACAGCACACCCGACGCGATCGAGCCGACGCGCGCGGTGCTGAAGAACATCGCGGTCGCGGTACCGGGGCGCGTGGGCATCAGGTCGCATACGCGCGTCATCCCGAGGCACGACGTGATCGCGACCACGCAGGCGCTCAACAACTGCAGCGGCAGGATCAGGTCGACTCGCGTCACCGCCACGAGCCCGATGAAATACGCCGCATGCACGACCGCGCATGCGGTCAGCCAGCGTGCCTTGTCGAGCCGCGTCGAGCGGATGCCGAGCCACAGCATCATCGGAATCTCGAGCAACGCGGCCAGACCCAGCGCAGCCGACACGTTCGCCGGCGTGCCGCCGAGCCCGCGCACGATGTACAGCGGCAGCACGATCATCGTCGCGTTCGCCGCGAGCCCCATCAGCGTGAGCGCGACGAGGGTCCGCAGCACGCGTGCGCGCGGCGCGACGACGACCGACGCAGCATCGCCCGACGACGCCGGAGCGTAGTCGACCGCGCGCACGTGAACGGCGGCCGGACGCCGCGCAGGCTCCGGAATCCGCGCGACGATCGCCGCGCACGCGACGAAGCCCGCCGAAGCCGCGAGAAAGAGCCCGGTGAAACCCGTCTGCGCGAGGATCATTGCGCCGAGTGCGGGCCCGAACACCCACGCGACCGACAGCATCGTGCGCAGCGCGGCCGACGCGAGCTCGCGCTGTGCATCGTCATCGACCGGCAGCACCGCGCGCGCGAACGAGAAGATCTGCGACAACGACACGGCCCCCGCGCCGAGCAGGATCGTGCCGGCCGCGATCACTGGCCCGTGCGCGCGTAGCACGCACAGCAGCGCGAAGCCGAGCGCGGCAGCGGCGAGCGATACGACGAGCAACGGCCGGTGGCGGTCGCGGCGATCGGACCAGCGTCCGGCCCACGTGCTGGCGACGACACCGCTCGCCGCGATCAGCGTCATGAATACGCCGGCCAGTGACGGCGACATTGCTGCCGCCTGCACGCCGAACAGCGACAGGTACGGCGCCGTAAACGACATCGCGAAGCCGAGCATCAGCGCCGCCGCGGACAGCGGCACGAAATGCGCGATCCCGGCGAGGCGCGCGATACGTGACCGCAGCGACGGCAACGACTGCATCGCGTCAGTCCGGCTCGACCCATGCGGCGACGTCGACCGCGCCGAGTTCGCGGCCGCCGAGCACGAAACGCGCACCGTCCGGCGCGGGCAGCGTGCACGTTGCGTCGCCGTAGTTGAACGCGAACACGACGCGCCCGCGCCGGCGCAAGCGCACGCCGTCCGGCAATGCACGCACCGGCAGTCCGGCGTCGCGCGCGCAGCGGCCGACGATCGCACGCAACAGCGTGCGATCGAAGCAGGCGGTCGCCATCGTCACGTGGCCGCGCCGCACGAGTGCGGGCACGCCGTCGTCGCAGGCCGCGAGCACGTCGATGCCGGGCTCCGCATCGAGGTCGACGTGATCGCGCCATTTCAGCGCATGGCCGTCGACGCCGTCAAACGAAACGCGCGGCGCGAGCGACGGCCGCAGCGACTCGACCTGCGCGATGCGCATCGGCAGCACGTCACGCAGCTTGCCGGGGGCGAGGCCCGGCGCGATCGCGAAGTCCGCGGTGCGCGAACCCGTGCGCGGTCCGAACAGCCACTGCGCATCGCCACGCGCGGCCTGCTCGACGATGCGATCCGTGACGACCGGCAGCGTCGGCGCGACGACGAACGCATAACGCGACACGTCCGCACCGGCCGCGACGATATCGACGTCGATCCCGAGTTCGCGCAGCGCGCGATACCAGTCGAACGCATGTTGCTGATAGTCGAAGTCGGCGCCATGCGGCTGGATCCGGATCATCCAGTCCGCCTCGTAGTCGAACAGCAGCGCGACGCGCGCCGGACGCTCCGAACCCGCGAAGCACCCGGGATCCAGCGCAGCCAGTTCACGCGCGACGCGCGCCACTTCGTGGCCGCCCGGCGACAGCCGGTCGTCCGGCGCGTTGAGCCCCGAATGCAGTTGCTCCTGCGCATGCGGATACTGCCGCCAGCGGAAATACGATACGAGTTCCGCGCCATGCGCGAACGCTTCCCATGTCCACAGCCGCACCGCGCCGGCATTCGGCACCGGGTTGTACGGTCCCCAGTTGACGGGCCCCGCCTGTTGCTCCATCACCCACATCCGGCCGTTGCCGACGCCGCGATACAGGTCGTGCGAGAACGCCGACACGTCCGGGTGCCCGGTGCGGGCCCAGCGCCGCTTGTCGGATTCGTCGAGCGGCAGCACTTCGGTGCGCGGCACCGGGTAGCTGTCCCACGCGGCCACGTCGAGGCCGCCGCGCGCGAACGCGTAGTGATCGAACTCGGTGAAAAAGCCCATGAAGTTGTGCAGCACGTCGCGGCCCGGTGCGTGCGGGCGGATCGCATCGACCTGCACGGCATGGAACCGCGCGACCTCGTCCGACTGATAGCGGCGGAAGTCGAGCAGATGCGCGGGATTCGCATCGGTCGGCGTATGGCGCGGCAGTTCGATCTCGTCGAAGCCGCGATACTCCATGCTCCAGAACACGTTGCCCCACGCGCGGTTCAGCACGCCGATATCGCCGTAGCGCACCGCGAGCCACGCGCGAAAACCTTCGAGCGCCGCGCGCGTATAACTCGGCAGCGTGTTGTGGCAGCCGAGCTCGTTGTCGGTCTGCCATGCGATCACCGCCGGATGCGCGCCGTAGCGCCGCGCCATCGCGTCGACGATGCGCACGCAGTGCTCGCGATACACGGGGCTCGCGATGTCGTAATGGCGACGCGAGCCGAACTGCCACACGGCGCCGTCCGCGCCGACGGGCAGGATCTCCGGATGACGATCGACGAGCCATTTCGGCGGCGCGGCGGTCGGCGTGCCGAGCACGATCTTCAGTTGCTGGCCGGCGAGCGTGTCGATCGCTTCATCGAGCCACGCCCAGTCGTAGCGACCCGGTTCCGGCTCCATCCGGCTCCACGCGAATTCGGCGATCCGCACGCGGGTCAGGCCCAGTTCGGCCATCCGCCGCGCATCGCGCTCCCATTGTTCGAGCGGCCAGTGTTCGGGGTAATAGCAAACGCCGAGGTGCATCGTGGATTCCTTGCAGATGAAAGAGGATGGGACGGGTCAGCCCTTGGTCGCGCCGAACGTGAGCCCGGTGACGAAGTGCTTCTGCATCGCGAAGAACATCAGCACCGACGGCAGCGCCGCGAGCACCGAGCCGGCCGACACGATGTTCCAGGCGGTCGTCCACTGCCCCTTGAGCGCGGCGACGCCGACGGTGATCGGCGCCGCGTCGTCGCCTTGCGTGAGGCACAGCGCCCAGAAATAGTCGTTCCACACGAACGTGAACACGAGGATCGCGAGTGCGGCGAGCGCCGGCCGCACGAGCGGCAGCACGACGCGCCAGTAGATCGCCCATTCGGACGCGCCTTCGACGCGCGCGGCCTCGATCAGCTCGAACGGCAACTCGCGGATGAAGTTGCGCAGGAACAGCGTGCAGAAGCCGGTCTGGAACGCGGTATGGAACAGCACGAGCGCCCACACGGTGTTGTATAGGCCGACGTCGAGCATGATCTGCCGCACCGGGATCATCAGGATCTGGATCGGCACGAAGTTGCCGGCGACGAACAGCCCGAGCAGCACGAGATTGCCGTGGAACCGGTAGTTCGCGAGCGCATGCCCCGCGAGCGACGCGAGCAGGATCGACGCCGCGACCGACGGCACCGTGATCAGGATGCTGTTCGCGAAGTAATGCAGCATCGGCGTCTGCGTGAGCGCGGTGCCGTAGTTGTCGAGCAGCGCGAACTGCTTCGGCCAGTCCCAGTAATGACCGGCCGTGATTTCGTCGGTCGAGCGGATCGACGTGACGAGCACCGCGAGCAGCGGCACGAGCCACAGCGCGAGCGCGCACGGCAGCGACAGGCGGTACAGCAGGCGGGCGGGACGCCCCCAGCGGGACACGGGCATCGGATACATGTTGGTGATCCTTAAGATTCGACGCGCACCAGCTTGCGCAGCTGCCACACGATATAGACGAGCATGATCGCGAACAGCACGACCGCGATCGCGGCCGAATAGCCTTCGCGGTAGTACTTGATCGCCTGGTCGACCATGAAGTACGCGAGCACGGTCGAGCTGTCGAACGGGCCGCCGCCCGTCATCACCGAGATCAGGTCGAAGCTGCGCAGCGCGCCGATCACGGTCAGCACCACCGCCATGAAGGTCGCGGGCCGCAGCTGCGGCAGGATCACGTGCCACAGCAGCGTGAAGCCGCGTGCGCCTTCCATCCTCGCCGCTTCGACGATCTCGCCGTTGATGCCGGTGAGCCCGGTCAGGTAGAGGATCATGCAGAACGGAATCTGCGGCCACAGCGCGGCGACGATAACGCCGTAGGTCGCATAGCGCGGATCGCCGAGCACCGGGATCCCATGCCCGACGATCAATTTCAGCAGTCCGAAGGTCGGATCGTAGAACCACGAGAACACCAGGCCCACGACGACGCCGGGCAACACGAACGGCGCGAAGAACAGCGACTTCACGAGCCGGATGCCGAACACGTTCTGGTTCAGGTACAGCGCGAGCGCGAGGCCGAGCGGCGGCGCGGCGAGGAACAGCGCGAGCCACAGCACGTTGTTCTTCAGCGCGACGTAGAACGTATCGGACTGCAGCAGCTCGCGATAATTGTCGAGCCCGGCATACGTCATCGGCGTCATCCCGTCCCAGTGATGGACGCTCAGCCAGATGCTGCTGACGATCGGATACAGCACGAACACGGTGAAAAGCGCGAATCCCGGCAGCACGAACAGCAGGGCCGCGCGGTTGCGCCGGCGCGCGAGCGACGCGCGCGCATGCCGCTGCGGGCCGGCATCGCGGCGCGCGGCGCTTTCGGACAGGCTGGTTGACATGAGTGACCTTCGACGAAACGAACCAAACGAACCCAACGAACGAGACGGTGACAACGACGCACCGGACCGGCATGCGCCGGCCCGGCCGCGCGGCGCGTTATTTCCGGTAGATGCGCTTGCGAGTCTGCTCGAGGCGCTGCAGGATCGCATCGAGCTGCGTCGGGTCCGACACGAACTGCTGCATCGCCTTCATCCCCTCGTCCGCCATTTCCTTCGTCATGTCGCGATCGTAGAACTGCGCGATGCCGCCGGGCGTCGTCGCGAGCGTGCGGAAGCCGATCTTCGAGATCGGGTCCTGCGGCTCGGGCGCCTTGTTGTTCGACGGCAACTGCCCCATTCCCTTAGCGAACTCGCCGCTCACCGCCGGCTGCCCCATGAACGCGAGGAAGCGGCGCGCGTCCGTCTTGTTGTGCGCCTTCGCCGGCACGATCAGCACGTTGACCGGGCCATCTTCCGCAAGCGGCACCGACGCGTCGATCACCGGGAAGCGGAAGAAGCCGATCGGGTTGCGCGCCGCACTCAGCAGGCCCGCCGAATACCAGGTGCCCATCAGCGTCATCGCGGCCTGGCCGTTGACGATCAGCGGGCTCAGCGAATCGACGTCGTAGGACAGCGCGTTGTCGATGAAATACTTGTCGTCGATCAGCTTCTTCCAGGCCGCGTACACGGCCCGCACGCGCGGATCGGTATACGCGACGTCGCCGGCCATCAGCTTCTGGTGGAACGCGTAGCCGTTGATCCGCAGGTCGAGATAGTCGAACCACGCGGCAAGCGTCCACGCATCGCGCGCGGCCACCGCGATCGGCGCGATGCCGGCCGCCTTCAGCTTGCGGCATGCGTCGAGAAACTGCGGCCAGTCGGCCGGCTCGCCATGAATGCCGGCCTTCTCGAACAGGTCCTTGCGGTAGAAGAGCCCGTACGCGTCGTAACCGAGCGGCAGACTGTAGAGCTTTCCGCCGTAAGTCGACGACTGCTTCACGGCCGCATACGTGTCGTTCCAGCCGTTCTTCTGCCAGTCGGAACTCAGGTCCTCGATCAGCCCGCGCTTCGCGAAGTACGCGAGCCGTTCGCCGTTGTTCCAGCTCAGCACGTCGGGCGGATCGGTCGCGAGCCAGCCCGACATCTGCACCTTGTACGCCTCCTCGCCGACGTAGCTGACCTTCAGGTCGATATCCGGATTCGCCTTGTGGAACTGGTCGAACGCCGCCTGCCACGTCGCACGCTGGTTGCCGCGCGCGGCGACGTTCACCTTCAGCGTGCCCGCCTCGGCCGTCCCCGCGGCGCATGCCGCGGCAGTCGTCAGGGCAAGCAGCAATCGGCTCGCACGAAGTCTCATCGTTGTCTCCTGGTATTGGTGTGATGGGTGCCGCGTCGTGCGCGGCCGGTCGGCAGTGCGCCGCTACGCGAACGCCGCTTCGCCGTGGGCGGCAGGCAACGCGATGCCGGCCTCGTCGAACAGGTGGCAGCACGACGGCGACACGCGGAATGCATGCCGCTCGCCGCGCCGCAACGCGGCTTGCCCAGGCAGCTTCGCGAGCAGCGGCACGCCGCCGGGCTGGTCGAGATGCACGTACGCGGCTTCGCCGAGCTGCTCGACGAGTACGACGTCACGCACGATCGCCGGCAGGCCGGCATCGCCCGCCGTAGCGACCGTCAGATGCTCGGGACGAATCCCGAGCGTCACGCGCGCGCCGCTGCCGACGTGGCGCGGCAACGGCCGATCGCGCAGCGTCAGCGTTTCGCCGGTTCCATCCAGGCGCAGCCGGCAGCCATGCGCATCGCCCGCTTCGACGACCGCCGGCAGGAAGTTCATCCGCGGCGAGCCGATGAATCCCGCGACGAAGCGGTTGGCCGGCCGGTGATACAGCTCGAGCGGCGCACCGGCCTGTGCGATGCTGCCGAAGCGCGCGACGTCGTCGCCCGCGTGCAGCAGCACGATCCGGTCGGCCAGCGTCATCGCCTCGATCTGGTCGTGCGTCACGTAGACGGAGCTCGATTGCGTGAAGCGTGCGTGCAGGCGGGCAATCTCGACGCGTGTCTGGCCGCGCAGCGTCGCGTCGAGATTCGACAGCGGCTCGTCGAACAGGAACACGCGCGGCTCGCGCACGATCGCGCGGCCGATCGCGACGCGCTGCCGCTGGCCGCCCGACAACGCCTTCGGCTTGCGGTCGAGCAGCGCGTCGAGCTGCAGCACGCGCGCGGCTTCGGTCACGCGGCGGCGGATCTCGTCCTTCGGCGTGCCGGCGATCCGCAACCCGAAACCGATGTTGTCGAACACGGTCATGTGCGGAAACAGCGCATAGCTCTGGAACACCATCGCGACGCCGCGCTCGGCAGGCGGCGTGTCGTTCATGCGCGCACCGCCGATCCGCAGTTCGCCTTCGGTCACGTCCTCGAGCCCGGCGATCATCCGCAACAGCGTGGACTTGCCGCAGCCCGACGGGCCGAGAAACACGCAAAACTCGTGCGACGCGATCTCGAGGTTCACGTCGCGCAGCACCGGCGCATGGTCGCCGTAGCGCTTCGAGACGTCCTTCAATGAAATGGCGGTCATCGCGCTCTCCTCTCCCGGTCAGGCGCTTCGGATCGAAAAATTTAATCGCTTAAATTTTGGTGGTGCAGTTCGTCCGGTTCGCCGTACCATGTCGTCTCCTTGTTGATGTGTCGAGAAATTAGCGTATCGCCTGTCCCTGTGCAACTAGTGGGACGCACTCCCAGAATATGAGCAGACACTCCCCCGCTTCGCTTCCGTCGCGCCTCTTCTCCCGACCACCCGGAGGCCGCACATGGTGACGCTCGCGCAAGTCGCGCAGCGCGCGAACGTCACTGCTGCGACCGTCTCGAACGTGCTGCGCAATCCGCAGAAGGTGAAGCCGGCGACCGTCGAGCGCGTGATGGCCGCGATCCGCGAACTAGGCTATCGGCCGAACCTGACCGCGCGCGCGCTCGCCGAGGGCCGCACGTCGACGCTCGCGCTGATGCTGTCGAACATCACCAACCCGTTCTATCCGGAGTTCGTGCTGGCCGCCGAGCGCGAGGCGCGCAAACGTGGCCATTACCTGCTCGTGTCGAATACCGACGACGATCCGGCGATCACGCGCAACTACCTCGAACGGATCGCGGGCACGCTTGCTGCCGGGGCGATCGTGATGAACACCGATCTCGCCGAAGCCGAACTCGCCGACATCGCGCGACACGGCGCGTCGATCGTGCTGTGCATGTGGGAGCACGTGCATGCGTCGCGCACGCTGCCGTGCGTGACCGTCGATTTCGCGGCGGCGGGCGCGCTGGCGGCCGCGCATCTGTCCGGGTTGCGGCACCGCGCGTTCGGCGCGCTCGTCGGCAGGGGATCGGGCGGCCCGCAATCGGTGCGGCTGCGCGGCTTCGCCGACGAACTCGCGGCGCGCGGCCATCCGGCGGACGCGTTGACGACCGTGTCGGCGCACGACTCGATCGAAGGCGGCTACGAAGCTGCTGCTGCGTTACTGAGGGCGCAGCCGGGCCTCACCGCGCTGTTCGCGACCAACGACCTGATGGCGATCGGCGCGATGCAGGCGGCCGCCGATCTCGGCTTGCGCGTGCCGGTCGATCTGTCGGTGATCGGCATGACCGATATCCAGCTCGCGCACCAGTTCCGCCCCGCGCTGACGACGGTGCGGTTTCCGACGTCGCAGATCGCCGCGCGGGCGATCGCGCTGACGCTCGACATGATCGACGGGATCGAACCGGCTGCCGCCGTGCATACGATCGGGACGCCGGAGCTCGTCGTGCGGGAGTCGACGGGGGTGGCGCGGGGGTGATGGGCAGAGGCCGGCGCGGTGAAGCAAATGCTGGTGTTACTCGGACGCGGGTCGACTATCGGTCCTCGTCGGCGTCGTCTCCTGACGCAGCGAAGCGAGTAGCGGATCACGCTCACTTTTTCAGAACTGCGCCGTGACCTGAAAACCGATCGTCACGCATGCCGCAGGAAACCCGGACGGCTTGCAGATCGGCGTGCCGGCAAACAGGTCGTAACCGTAGGCGCCCAGTCGGGTCGCGATGCTGTCCTTCACGCCGATCACCGCGCTCGCCAGTTGCGTGCCGACGAGCGTGACTGGCTGTGGGCCCCACACGCGGCCGTAATCGACGCCCGCATAGACCGCCTGCCCGGTTTGACCGATCGGCGCCTGCAGTTCGTTGCGCCAGTAGAAGCCACGGGAGGTGGCCAGCATCGTCTCCCCGTCGAATCCGCGTACGGTGTAACGGCTGCCGATCGTCAGGTCGTCGATGTAGTACAGCGTATTGCCCGTGTACTGACCGTGGAACGTCGTCACGTAGCGGAGCGGTCCGTACGCCGAAGGCGGCGTCACCGCGCCGCCCCGCGTCGCGATTCCGTCAGAACTTATGCCGGATCCCCGCATGCACCATCAACTGCTTCGACGTCGACGACAAATCGGCCGCCCCCGGGATAAGCGCCTGATCGAGCGACGAGCCGGTCGCGTCGCCGGCAACCCGCTGGTACGCGCCCATCAGGTAGACGTCGGTGCGCTTCGACAGGTTGTAGTCGGCCATCAGCCCGATCGAATGGATCTTCGGTTTCGCGCTGCCGGTGGTCGCTTCATAACGCACGGTCGTATACACATACTGCGCGCCCACGAAGAACGCCGGCGTGAACTGGTATTTACCGTTCACTTCGAAGTTCTGGTACTTGATCGCCGTGACCGTGCCGCCCGCGAGCGGCCCCGTGACGGGTTCGATCGTCTCGTCGCCGAACAGGTAGCCGACGTTCGCGGTCGGTCGCGTGACGTTGCTGTTGGTATACGCGAACCCGACCGTCGCGGGCCCTGCCGTGTAATTGACGCCCGCCCCGAAAATCCGCAGCCGCGCCGACGCGAAGTTCGCATCCGCGCCGACCGACCCCGAGCCCGCGATCGCGCCGCCGGCCGTCGCGCCCGGGTTGTCCGCATTCAGGAACGCCGCGCCGACGAGCAGGCCGCCCTGCTCGTACTGCGCACCGACGCTCCACTGCCGGTTGTTCGCGAACCCGGTGTCGTTGCTGAAGCTGTACGTACCGCCGAACGAGAAGCCGGCAAAATCCGGGCTCGCATACTTGACCGTGTTGTTCACGCGGAACGTGTTGCCGGTGTTGTCGTTGTCGAGCGGATGCGAGAACGGATAGGTGCCCCAGCTGCCGTTCGCGGTCGTCGGCGCGAGATAGTCGACGACCGAGTCGTATTGCCGGCCGAGCGTGAGCGTGCCGAAGCGCGTGCTGCCGAGTCCGACGTAAGCCTGCCGCCCGAACATGCGGCCGCCCTGCGCGAGCGTGCCGCTGTTCACGTTGAAGCCGCTCTCGATCTGGAACAGCGCGCTGTAGCCGCCGCCGAGATCCTCGGTGCCCTTCAGCCCCCAGCGGCTGCCCTGCGCGAAACCGCTCGCCATCTGCCAATCACTGTGGCCGCCGACGTTGTTCGTATAGTCGATGCCCGCATCGATCAACCCGTACAACGTGACGCTGCTTTGCGCAAACGCCGGTGCCGCGCACAGTGCCGGCATCGCGACGAAAAACAATCTCCAGTTCATTCGTTTTCCTTATTGATTTGACGATTCCCACTCGCTCGCCACGCTGCGGTTCGGCTTACTTCGTGCCGTAGATGTCGAAGTCGAAGTACTTTCGGTTGATCCGCTGATACGTGCCGTTCGCGAGGATCGTCGCCAGCGCGCGGTTGAATGCATCGCGCAGCTCGGTGTCCTGCTTGCGCAGCCCGAGGCCGTCGCCCTGTCCGAAGTACTTCGCGTCGTCGATCGCCGCGCCGACGAACATGAAATCCTTGCCCTGCGGCTTCTTCAGGAAGCCGTCGCTGGCCGCGATCGACGCCTGGAACGCCGCGTCGAGCCGCCCGCTCACGAGATCGGCATAGACCTGGTCCTGGTTCTGGTACGACTCGATCTGCACGCCGGCCGGCTGCCAGTTCGCGATCGCATAGTCGGCCTGCGCGGAACCCTGCTCGACGCCGACCCGCTTGCCCTTCAGCGACGCGGCCGTCGGCAGCAGCGGCGAACCCTTGCGCGCGACCAGCCGCGCCGGCGCGTTCGAGATCCGGTTCGTGAACGCGATCTGCTGCATCCGCTTCGGCGTGATCGTCATCGACGACGCGATCACGTCGAACTTGCGCGCGAGCAGCCCCGGAATCATCCCGTCGAAACTCGACTCGACCCACACGCAGCGCGCATGCAGCTCCGCGCACAACGCGTTCGTGATGTCGATCCCGAAGCCGGTCAGCGTGCCGTCGGGCTGCTTGTATTCGAGCGGCGGATAGGTGGGATCGACCGCGAGGCGGATCTCCTTGCCCGTCCAGTCGCCCGCATGCGCGGCGCCTGCCACCGTCGTTGCCGTCAGCGCCACCGCGAGCGCCGCCATCCATTGTTTCATTGCCAGTCTCCTTGTTGCCGTCGTTGAAGGTAAATCGAATCGGTCCGGCCGCGTCACGCGAGGTAGCGCTCGGCGAGCGCGATCCAGTAGCTCGCGCCCGTCGCGAGGCACGCATCGTTGAAATCGTAGCCGGGGTTGTGCAGCCCGCAGCCGGCCGCGCCGTCGCCGTTGCCGATCGACAGGTAGCTGCCCGGGCACGCGTCGAGCATGAACGCGAAATCCTCGCTCGCCGCGATCGGCCGCAGATGCGGAATCAGCGCATCGTCGCCGCCCCATTCGCGCGCGACATCGCGCGCGAACGCCGTTTCCGCCGCGTGATTCACGAGCACCGGATAACCGTGGCGATAGTCGATCTCGGCCGTCGCGCCATAGCTGTCGGCCTGGCCGTGCACGATCGCGCGAATGCGCCGTTCGAGCAGCACGCGCACGTCCGGCGACAGCGCCCGCACGCTCAGTTCGAGATCCGCATGCGGCGGAATCACGTTCGATGCGGTGCCCGCGTGGATCGAGCCGGTCGTGACGATCGCCAGTTCCTGCGGATTGACGTTGCGCGACACGACCGTCTGCAGCGCCATCACGATCGACGCGCAGACGACCACCGGATCGATCGTCGTGTGCGGCGCCGCGCCGTGGCCGCCGCGCCCGGTCACGCGCACGCGCACCTCGTCGGCCGACGCCATCGCCGGGCCGTCGCAGAAGCCGAGCACGCCGGCCGGCAGGCCCGGCACGTTATGCATCGCGAACACGGCATCGCACGGGAACTGCGTAAACAGCCCGTCGTCGAGCATCCGCTTCGCGCCGCCGAGCCCTTCCTCCGCCGGCTGGAAAATCAGGTTCAGCGTGCCGCTGAAGCGCCCGCGCTGCGCGATGCAACGGGCGGCGGCGAGCAGCATCGCCGTATGGCCGTCGTGGCCGCACGCATGCATCACGCCGTCGTGCCGGCTCGCATGCGGCAGCCCGGTCGTCTCGCGGATCGGCAGCGCATCCATGTCCGCGCGCAGCCCGAGCCGCTTCCCTGCGCCGCGCGTGAGCGTGCCGACCACGCCGGTGCCACCGAGGCCGCGCGTGACCCGATAACCCCATGTTGTCAGGCAATCGGCGACGAGCCCGCTCGTCGCGTGTTCGTCGAAACCGAGTTCCGGATGGGCATGCAGCCGGCGGCGCAGCGCGATCATCTCCGTCTCGATGGCCGCCATTTCAGGCGGAATGCGTACTCGATCCAACCCCGTTACTCCTTTCCAGGTGCCGCGTGGCGACTGCCGGAATGGCAGGTCGTGGGCGAGATCGTAGGCAGCGAAAAAGCCGGCGAACAGCCGCAGTTTCGTTATGATGACAACCTTTCGTTGTCGGCTATCACACCCTTTCGCACCCTTTCACACCATGAGCACGATCAAGCTGCATCAGTTGCAGGCGCTCGTCGCGAGCGCGGAGGCCGGGAGCATCCGCGGCGCGGCACGCACGCTCGGGCTGTCGCAGGCGGCCGTCACGCGTGCATTGCGCGAGCTGGAGGCCAGCGAGCGCCTGCCGCTGCTGGTGCGCGCGCCGGAAGGCATCGGCTTCACCGAATACGGGAAGACCCTGCTCACGCACGCGAAACTCGTGCTCAAGCAGCTCGAGCATGCGCAAAGCGATCTCGAACGGATGCGCGGGCGCGTCGAGGGGCGGCTGAGCGTCGGCGTCACGCCGTGGCTGACGATGACCTTCCTCGCGGAAACCGTCCTGCAGTTTCGCGAGCGGATGCCCGACGTGCGCCTCGAACTGTACGAAGCGCTGATGGCCGTCGCGCAACCGCTGCTGCGCGACGGCAGCATGGATTTCGCGCTCGGCCACGTGCAGGCCGGCAGCGGCGCGCAGGAGTTCGCGTTCGAGCCGCTGCTGCGCTACGAGACGTCGGTGATGGTGCGCGCCGGGCATCCGCACGAACGCGCGACGTCGGTGCACGACCTGCTCGATTGCGACTGGGTGCTGAATTCGTCGGCCGACGGCCAGGCCGCGCTCGTCGACTACCTGTTCACGCGGCACGGCGCGCAGATCGACGAGCGGCGCATCGTGCGCGCGCAGTCGGTCGCGATGCTGCAGACGATGCTCGAACAGGCTGGCATGTGCACGTGGTGCCCGACGATCCTCGCGGCAGTGCCGCCGTTCGGCGAGCGGATGCGCGTGCTGTCGCTGAAGGAGACCTTCGAGCCGAGCGAACTCGGCGTCGTCACGCGCCGCAGCAGCACGCTGAGCGACGCCGCGCGCTGCTTCATCGACTGCCTGCTGCAGGTGATCCGGCGGCATGCGCGCTCGGCGCGCAAGGACGATCTCGCGCTGTTCCGCACGCTGTCGCTGCTGATCTGACGCCGATCGCGCGCCGGCATCGGGAACCCGCCGGCGGCGGCCCTGCGGCATCCGGGCACGACCGGGTATACCTCCGGCACCGCATTGTTCTATACTGCCCCCCAGTATCTGGAAACCACGATCCCATGCCGCATTCCCCCGCAGAGAAGAAACGCGTCCTGACCCGCGTGCGCCGCGTCCGCGGGCAGCTGAATGCGCTCGAGCAGGCGCTCGAGGAAGGCGCCGACTGTGGTCCGGTACTGCAGCAGCTGGCGGCGATCCGCGGCGCGATCAACGGCGTGATGGCCGGCGTGCTCGAAAGCCATCTGCGCGAGGAATTCACCCAGCTCGCGGAGGCCCCGCGGCCTGCTTCCGAATCGATCGACGATATCGTGACCCTCGTCCGGTCCTACCTGCGTTGACCGGCGCAGGATCGTCGACGCTCCGCTCCATTCGATGATTTTTTCAACAGGATTGTCATGAAATCACGTGCCGCAGTTGCATTTGAAGCGGGTAAGCCGCTCCAGATCGTCGAAATCGACGTCGAACCGCCCCGCAAGGGCGAAGTGCTCGTCAAGATCACCCATACCGGTGTCTGTCACACCGACGCGTTCACGCTGTCGGGCGACGATCCCGAAGGCCTCTTCCCCGCCGTGCTGGGTCATGAAGGCGCCGGCATCGTGGTGGAAGTCGGCGAAGGCGTGACCAGCGTCAAACCCGGCGACCACGTCATTCCGCTCTACACCGCCGAATGCGGCGAGTGCCTGTTCTGCAAGAGCGGCAAGACCAACCTGTGCGTGTCGGTGCGCGCCACCCAGGGCAAGGGCGTGATGCCCGACGGCACCACGCGGTTCAGCTACAACGGCCAGCCGGTCTATCACTACATGGGCTGCTCGACGTTCAGCGAATACACCGTCGTCGCCGAAGTGTCGCTCGCGAAGATCAACCCGGACGCGAACCCCGAGCAGGTCTGCCTGCTGGGCTGCGGCGTCACGACGGGCCTCGGCGCGGTGAAGAACACGGCGAAGGTGCAGGAAGGCGACACCGTGGCCGTGTTCGGCCTCGGCGGCATCGGCCTCGCGGTGATCCAGGGCGCGAAGCTCGCGAAGGCCGGCCGCATCATCGCGATCGACACCAACCCCGGCAAGTTCGACCTCGCACGCGTGTTCGGCGCCACCGACTGCGTGAACCCGAAGGATCACGAAAAGCCCATCCAGCAGGTGATCGTCGAAATGACCGGCTGGGGCGTCGACCACAGCTTCGAGTGCATCGGCAACGTCAACGTGATGCGCGCCGCGCTCGAATGCGCGCACCGCGGCTGGGGCCAGTCGGTGGTCATCGGCGTCGCCGGCGCCGGCCAGGAAATCTCGACGCGCCCGTTCCAGCTCGTCACCGGTCGCCGCTGGCTGGGCACGGCATTCGGCGGCGTCAAGGGCCGCTCCGAACTGCCGGGCATGGTCGAGGAAGCGATGGCCGGCACGATCCAGCTGGCACCGTTCGTCACGCACACGAAGCCGCTCACCGGCATCAACGAAGCGTTCGACCTGATGCACGAAGGCAAGTCCATCCGGACCGTCGTGCATTTCTGAACCACGCGCGAGGAGGCCGGTTGCCGCAACCGGCCCGTTGCGCGCGTGCGCCGGCAAGCCGCATCGCTTGGCCGGCGCGATGCATGCTCCAACCCCCATCCTCTGTCCAGCCGGTAACGATCGCCGTTGCGTGATCCGTCGCCCGGCGCGCGACTCGGCTTTCGACCGCGAGCCTGTGTCGCGGCTGCCCCGTCAGCACCGCACGCGCCGCATGCGGAGCGTGGCCGACGGCGATTCCCCGAACGCGCGCTTGTAGTCGATCGCGAACCGTCCGAGGTGCGCGAAGCCCCATTTCAGCGCGATGTCCGTCACCGACGCGAGCCCCGGTGTCGCATCGTCGAGCAGTTCGTCGCGCACACGTTGCATCCGCAACTGGCGCACGAATGCCATCGGCGTGATGCCGTGGCGATTGCGGAAGCCGGCGAACAGCGTGCTCGGGCTGACGCCCGCGAGTTCGGCGAGCCGTTCGATCGTCAGCGGCTCGTCGAGATGCGCGCGGATGTATTCCTCGACACGCCGCACGTAGAACGGCGCGAGCGGCGCCGGCGCGTGGCGCGTGCCGTTGCGCGCGGTGTTCGGGTGGCCGTACAGCAACAGGTTGAGCAGCGTCGATTCGAGTTGCTCGAACGCGAGCGGATGGCGCAGCGGATGCCCGTCCGTCGCGATCGCGTCGGCCAGCATCGGCAGCATCTGTGCGAGGCACGCGCCCTGCTGCGACGACAGGCTGAATTCCGGCTCGAACTCCACCGGCGCGCGCCGCTCATCGCCGAAATGCCGCTGCGCATGCCGCTCCATCACCTCGCGCTCGATCCGCAGGATCACTTGCGGGCACGCCTCGCCCCACCGCATCCTGAGCGACAGCGTCGGCGACAGCAGCGACGCGGTGTCGGGCGACGACACGAAACGCGTCGCGCCGCACTCGATCTCGGCGTCGCCGCGCAGCGGAATCTGCAACAGATAGAAGTGCTCGAGCGGCCCGGGTTCGATCGACACCTCGCCGCCGTAGTCGAGCAGATTCAGCGAGAGGTTGCCCCAGCGAGCATGGTGCATGCGGCTGTGCAGCGCGCGCGAATCGCCGGTCGGTGTGAGCCGGTGCGGCTTGAACACGTCCGCTACCCGCGCGCGCACCTCGTCGACGTCATCCGACTGCAGCAGCAGCGTGTCGTGATTGAAACAGGCGGCGTCACCCAGCCAGCCCGCTCCGGAAAATTGCCCCATCGAAGTTCTCCCGTCGTGCTCGATCGCACTTGCGCTGTGCACGCGTTCCCGATTCCGGGGAATCCCGTCGCACGATCCGGATAGCGGCCGGAGTATCCGGACAGTCCGCCTCGTTACACTACGCAAGCCCTGCGCACCCGATGCAAGAAGCGGACCGTTCGCGCATCGTAGAAAACTGTGCGGCGCTTCCGCATCCGCACAAACCCGCAGAGCGCCGTGCCCGGCCCCGCTGCGGCGGGCCGGTCCGCAGGTTTCCGGAATTCGCGGATACCGGTCGAAGAAAGCGGATAGAAGCGCGCGTTTCGTCCGCCAATACTGGGCCCATGCCAGTCACGAACAGAATGGAGAGACACATGCAAGGACGACACATCGAGATCCCATCGCCGGACGGCGGCGCGTTTCGCGCGTACCTGAGCACGCCGGCCGGCGGCACGGGGCCCGGCATCGTGCTGTGCCACGAGATCTTCGGCGCGAACGCGACGATGCGCGACGTGGCCGATTATTACGCCGAAGAAGGCTACACGGTGCTCGTGCCCGACCTGTTCTGGCGCCAGGCGCCCGGCATCGAACTCGGTTACACCGCCGCCGACTTCGAGCGTGCGATGGCGCTGTACCGCGAATACGACGAAAACAAGGGCGTCGAGGACATCGCCGCCGCGCTGGCCGTGCTCACGCAACGGCCGGAATGCACGGGCCAGGCCGGCGTGCTCGGCTACTGCCTCGGCGGCAAGCTCGCGTATCTCGCCGCGTGCCGCCTGCCGGACGTGGCCGCCGCGGTCAGCTATTACGGCGTGGGCATCGAGCACGCGCTCGACGAGGCTGCTCATCTGCGCGGCCGGCTCGTGCTGCAGATCCCCGCGCAGGACCGCTTCTGTCCGCCCGACGCGCAGCAACGCATCGCCGCGGCGCTCGCGGGGCGCGACGGCGTGGAAGTGTATGTCTACCCGGGCGTCGATCATGCGTTCGCACGCGTCGGCGGCGATCATTTCGACAAGGCGGCCGCTGTGATGGCGCACCAGCGCGCGATCGCCGCGTTCCGCGCGGCGCTCGGCCCGCGCTACGACCTGTCCGCGCTGTGGGAAGAACATCTCCGGCACGAATTCGACACGCGCAACGTCGACGCGACGATGGACACGATGGTCGCGCAGCCCTACGTGAACCATATTCCGACACTGACGGGCGGCGTCGGCTACGACGAACTCAAGCGCTTCTACACGCATCACTTCGTGCATGCGAACCCGCCGGACACCACGATCACGCCGATCTCGCGCACGATCGGCGCGAGCCAGATCGTCGACGAACTGCTGTTCTGCTTCACGCATACGACCGAGATCGACTGGATGCTGCCCGGCGTCGCGCCGACCGGCAAGCGCGTCGAGATCCCGCTCGTCGCGATCGTCAAGTTCCGCGGCGACAAGCTGTATCACGAGCACATCTATTGGGACCAGGCGAGCGTGCTCGTGCAGATCGGCCTGCTCGACGCGGCCGGGCTGCCCGTCGCCGGTGTCGAAACGGCGCGCAAGCTGCTCGACGAAACCGTGCCGTCCAACGGCCTGATGCAGCGCTGGCGCGACAGCGCGTAATCGACGGATACCCGGGCGGCACGTCGAACGCGCGCCGCCTGCGCTCAATCATTCCAGGAGACTCCCCATGACTGCCCTTGCTGGCAAAGTCGCGATCGTCACCGGCGGTGCCACGCTGATCGGCGCCGCCGTCGCACAGGACCTGAGCCGCGCCGGCGCGTGCGTCGCGATCCTCGATCTCGACGCGGAGAACGGCGCACGCGTCGCCGCTACGCTCGGCGAACGCGGCACGTTCATCGCGACCGACATCACCGACGACCGCGCGATCGAGCGCGCGGTATCGGCCGTCGCCGAACGCTTCGGCTCGATCGACCTGCTGATCAACCTCGCGTGCAGCTACGTCGACAACGGCATCCAGGCCACACGCAACGACTGGCTCGCGGCGATGGACGTCAACGTCGTCTCGGCCGCGATGCTCGTGAAGGCCGTTCATCCCTACCTGACCCGGCGCGGCGGCGGCGCGATCGTGAACTTCAGCTCGATCTCCGCGCAATGCGCGCAGACCGGCCGCTGGCTCTATCCCACATCCAAGGCCGCGATGCGCCAGCTCACGCGCAGCATGGCGATGGATCTCGCCGCCGACCGGATTCGCGTCAACTCGGTGTCGCCGGGCTGGACGTGGTCGCGCGTGATGGACGAGCTCACGCACGGCGACCGCGCGAAGACCGATCGCGTGGCCGCGCCATTTCATCTGCTCGGGCGCGTGGGCGATCCGTCGGAAGTCGCGCAAGTCGTCACGTTCCTGTGCAGCGATGCGGCAAGCTTCGTGACGGGCGCCGACTACGCGGTGGACGGCGGCTACTCCGCGATGGGCCCCGAGCAGGCGGTGCCGGCGATTCCGCGGCTGGTCGAATAACCGCCGGCCGTTCGTTCACGCCCACATTTCATTCCATTTAATTCGTCATGCAAAGGATTGCATCATGAAACGCATCGCTATCGTCGGCGCCGGCCAGTCCGGCCTGCAACTCGCCTTCACGCTGCTCGACCAGGGTTATCACGTCACGCTCGCGACCAATCGCGACGCGCAACAGATTCGCGCCGGCAAGGTCATGTCGAGCCAGTGCATGTTCCATACCGCACTGCAGATCGAACGCGATCTCGGCCTGAACGCCTGGGAAGAAGCGTGCCCGTCCGTCGACGGCATCGGCATCGCGGTGCCGCATCCGCAAGGCAACGGTCGCAAGGCGATCGACTGGTCGTCGCGGCTGACACGCTACGCGCAATCGGTCGACCAGCGCGTGAAGATGGCCGACTGGCTCGACGCGATCCGGCGCCGCGGTGCCGACGTGCGCATCTGCGACGTCGGCGTGCCGGAGCTCGAGGCGCTCGCACGCAGCCACGACCTCGTGCTGCTCGCGGCCGGCAAGGGCGAAATCGTGAACCTGCTCGGCCGCGACGACGCACGCAGCGCGTTCGAGCGCCCGCAACGCGCACTGGCCCTCACCTACGTGACGGGCATGACGCCTAGCGAGCCGTATTCGCGCGTGCGCTTCAACCTGCTGCCCGGGATCGGCGAATACTTCGTGTTTCCGGCGCTGACCACGACGGGCCCGTGCGAAATCATGGTGTTCGAAGGGATCCCCGGCGGCCCGCTCGACTGCTGGGCCGACGTGAAGACGCCCGAGCAGCATCTCCACCGCAGCCTGTCGTTCCTGCAGCAGTACGTGCCGTGGGAATTCGAGCGCTGCCGCGACGTTGCGCTGACCGATCCGAACGGCACGCTGTCCGGGCGCTTCACGCCGACCGTGCGCAAGCCGTTCTTCCGCCTGCCGTCGGGCCGTACCGTGTTCGGCATGGCCGACGCGGTGGTCGTCAACGATCCGATCACCGGACAGGGTTCGAACAATGCGGCGAAATGCGCGAAGGTGTACGGCGACGCGATCCTCGCACGCGAAGCCGAGCCGTTCGACGAAGCCTGGATGCACGACACGTTCGAACGCTACTGGGCCTACGCACAGCACGTCGTGCGCTGGACCAACTCGCTGCTCACGCCGCCGCCGCCGCACATCCTCGAGCTGCTCGGCGCCGCCGGCCGGCTGCCGTCGCTCGCCGCGACGATCGTCGACGGCTTCGACGATCCGCGCCGGTTCGCGCCGTGGTGGTTCGAGCCGGCGGCCTGCGCCGCGCTGATCCGCGAACACGCCGCACGTTCGGAGTAAGCGACATGGACACCACCGCTTCCAGCAAGCCGGGCCTCGACCCGCTGCAATTGCGCGCCGCGTTCGGGCAGTTTCCGACCGGCGTCACCGTGATCACCACGCGCGCGCCGGACGGGCGCAAGGTCGGCCTCACCGCCAATTCGTTCTCGTCGCTGTCGCTCGACCCGCCGCTCGTGCTGTGGAGCCTGCGCAAGGTCGCGCCGAGCCGTCCGGATTTCGTCGCGGCCACGCACTTCGCGATCAATATCCTCGCGCACGACCAGATCGAACTGTCGCGCCGTTTCGCGACGCCGAGCGCCGACAAGTTCGACGGCGTGCCGCACGTGGATGCCGATGCGGGCGGCGTGCCCTGTCTCGACGGCGCAAGCGCGCGTTTCGTGTGCCGCCATGTCGGCCATTACGAAGGCGGCGACCACCTGCTGTTCATCGGCCAGATCGAGGCATTCGATGCGTTCGGCCATGCACCGCTCGTGTTCCATGCGGGCCAGTATCGCGCGATCTCGGCACACCCCGATCTTTCTCGTGCCGCTTGATTAGTTATACAAATAAATATTCAGGAGGTGGTGATGATGAATTGCGGCTCTCGCCTGCTTGCGATCGCAGGCCTCGTGTGCTTCGGCCTGACCGGGCACGTGCCGGCGCATGCGACCGACCTGCCATCGGTCAACCTGGGGATGACCAGCTTCCTCGACGGGATGCCGCCGGCCGGTGCCGGCTGGTACGGCACGCAGTATCTCGAGTACTACACGGCCGGACGCGTCAACGACGATGCCGGCAACAAGGTCGGGCTGCCGAAGCAGGACATCGACCTGTTCGCGGGGCTGAGCCAGCTCGTCTACCAGTCGCCGCTGGCGTTCGGCGGCATGCATCCGGGGCTCGACGTGATCCTGCCGTGGGTGGCGTCCGTGCACACGAACGACGGGATCGGCAACGTCGCGCTGAATTCGCGGGCCGGGTTCGGCGACCTGCTGATCGGCCCGTTCATCCAGTTCGATCCGGTGATGGGCCCGCAGGGGCCGCGCTTCGCGCAGCGGGTGGAATTCCAGTTCATCGCGCCGACCGGCGCATACGACCCGGCGCGGGCAATCAATCCGGGCAGCCATTTCTGGTCGTTCGATCCGTACTGGGCCGCGACGTTCTGGGTCACGCCGAAGTGGACCGTGTCGTGGCGCCTGCACTATTTGTGGAATGCGACCAATCACGAGCCGGCGACCGCGCTCGGGCCCGACGTGACGTCGACGCAGGCCGGCCAGGCCGTTCATGCGAACTTCGCGACCGAGTACGAAGTGCGGCCCGGGCTGCGGTTGGGGCTCAACGGCTACTGGCTGCGCCAGACCACCGACATGAAAGTGAACGGGCAGGACGTGTCCGGCACACGGGAATCCGTGCTCGCGATCGGGCCCGGTGCGATGGTCAGTTTCTCGCCGCAGGATCACCTGCTGTTCAACGCGTACTTCGAGGTCCTTGCGCGCAACCGGCCGCAGGGTTCGCGGATGGTGTTGCGGTACGTGCATCATTTTCAGTGACGCGCAATCCCGGCCGGCCTGGCCGGCCGATATCGTATGACGAATGTATCGCACACCTTCGGAGCCTGGATGCGTGTCCTATAGTTTCGGGGATGGCAAGGAGACCACTGAAACACAACAAGGAAGGGAACACGCGATGGCGACCTCTGCTCCTCCCCGGCTTTACCCGCGCGCCGCGCAGCGGCTGGTGCATCACCTGGCGACGGTTGCACCGGCCCTGGCCGTCGGCATCGCCGTTTCCGCCTGCGGCGGCGACAGCTCGCTGAACAGCGACGAGCCTGCCTACGCCACCCAGGCACGCCCGCAGATCAATGCGCTGCTCGCGAGCACGATGACGCCCGGCGCGGTCGTCTACGTGCAGTCGCCGCAAGGCAACTGGCTCGC
Organism: Burkholderia sp. BCC1998; assembly: GCF_905339875.1. Taxonomy (NCBI): domain Bacteria; kingdom Pseudomonadati; phylum Pseudomonadota; class Betaproteobacteria; order Burkholderiales; family Burkholderiaceae; genus Burkholderia; species Burkholderia sp. BCC1998. Next base: position 181,487 of record NZ_CAJPHE010000009.1, on the reverse strand, counting down.
GTCGTTCGGCACGGCCGTGCGCGGCACGAACTCGCCGATCCCGACGAACGCGCACTTTCGCATCGGCAGCGTGACGAAGACGTGGACGGGCACCGTGATCCTGCAACTCGTGCAGGAAGGCAGGCTGCGCCTGACCGATCATGTCAGCCAGTACGTCGCGAACGTGCCGAACGGCGACACGATCACGATCGAGCAGTTGCTGACGATGCGCAGCGGTCTCTACAACTACTCGACCAGCCTTGCGTTCAACCAGTCGCTCGACGCGCAGCCGGACAGGGTGTGGACCATCGACGAACTGCTGGGCATCGCGGAGAACCAGCCCGTCTATTTCGCGCCGGGCGCGGATTTTCGCTACTCGAACACGAATACGGTGCTGCTCGGCCTGATCATCGAGCAGCGCACCGGCATGAGCGCCGCCGATGCGATCCGGACGCGGCTGTTCGCGCCGCTCGGGCTGACCGAGACATCGCTGCCGCCGCAGGACAACACGGCGCTGCCCGCGCCGGCGCCGCGCGGTTATCAATGGGGCACCAACGTGGAGACGATCGACGGCGACGCGCTGTCTCCCGCGCGCCAGGCCGCCGCGAAGAACGGCACGCTGCAGCCGACCGACGTGACGACGGTCAATACGTCGTGGGCATGGACGGCCGGCTCCGGCATCTCGACCGCGGCCGAACTGGGTGCGTACGTGCAGCGGATGGTCGGCGGCGGCTACCTGATTGCGGACCTGCAGGCGCAACGCCTCGCGAGCTGCACGCCGATCGATCCGTCGAATCCGGCGTCGGCGAGCTACTGCATGGGGCTCGCGAAGTTCGGCACGTTCTACGGGCACACAGGGGAAATACCGGGTTTCAATACGTTCGCGGGCTACGATCCGGTCACGAAGACGACGATCGTCACGTGGGCGAACACGGCGTCCGGCCCGGACGGACGCGCACCGGCCAACGAGATCGCACGGATCATCATGGGCGAGCTCAGCAAGGCGGCCGATGTGCCGAGCGAAGGGCGGCCTTGAGGGGAAGCCGTAGGGGGCCACCCGCGCGGGCAGTGGACTACGGCTGCGTCCAGGGTCGACCATGGGTCCGGGTTGCGTTGACGCCGCTATGATCGACCTGTCTCGCGGCGCCGCCCGGGGGGGAGAAGGAGCCTCCCATGAAGACGGTGACCGTGCCGCCAGGCGACGCCGGGCCGGCACGCACATCCGGTTCGCGCGGCACCCCCGCCGCGCTACTGCCCGATGCTGGTGAAGGTCGGCAGCAGCACGCGATACACGTGAATCATCGCCGGCCCGAGCAACACGCACATCAGCGCCGGGAAGATGCAGAAGATCAGCGGGAACAGCAGCTTCAGCGCGATCTTCGCGGCACGCTCCTCCGCGCGCATCCGCCGCCGCGTGCGCAGCATGTCCGAGAGCACGCGCAGCGATTCCGCGATGCTCGTGCCGAAGCGATCGGCCTGGATCAGCATCGCGCAGAACGATTCGATATCCTCGACGCCGGTCCGCAGCGCCAGGTTGCGCAGCGCGGTATCCTTCGTGAACCCGGAACGCATCTCGAGCAGCAGCAAGTCGAGTTCGCCCGCGACCACTTCGCTGCGAAAGCGCAGCTCCTCGCTCACCCTCATCAGCGCCGCATCGAGCCCGAGCCCTGCTTCGACGCATACGGTCAGCAAGTCGAGCGCATCCGGGAAGTCCTCGAAGATCACCTGCTGACGCTTCGCGATCCGGCGCCGGAGGATCACGTTCGGCACGTAGTAGCCGATCCCGGCGAGCGCCACGAGGACGAACGACAGCAGCATGCGTTGACCCGCGAGGCGGGTCGTGGCGAGCGCCAGCAGCGCAGCGCCCGGCAGCGCCAGCGCGAGTACCGTCTTCGCCGCGAAGTAAAGCGCGCCCGCGTTCGCATCGCGCCAGCCGGCATTCATCAGCCGGATCCGCAGCGGCGAGTTCTCCCAGCCCTCCTGCGGCAGCGACAGCCGGGAAATCGGTTTCGACAGTTCGACGAGTTTCGCGACCCAGTGCGATGTTTGCCCGCCGCCGTCGTTCGCACCGGTGCCGATGCCCACGCTCGCTCCGCTCGCCTGCTGGATCCGGCGCTCCATGTTGCGCGGCGCGAACAGCAGCATCGCGACCAGCACGCCGCCGGCGACGAAAAGGAACAAGCCGGCCAGCATCACGGTATGTACTACGCTCAGGTTTTGCATGACAGCCTCGATTCGGTTCGTGAAGCCCGGGACACGCGTCAGACGCGAATGCGGATGATGCGGCGAATCCACAGCAGGCCGAATGCCATCGACCCGAGCATCACGCCAACCATCTTGATGCCGGCCGGATCCTCCCAGAGCACCGACAGGAACTCGCGGTTCAACACCGCCATCATGCCCGCGGTACCGAACGGCAGCAGGCCAAGGATCCAGGCCGACAACCGCCCTTCCGCGGACAGCACGCGGACCTTGTCGAACAGCTTGAAGCGTTCGCGCACCAGCGACGCGATGCTGTCGAGCAGTTCGGCCAGGTTGCCGCCGGTCTCGCGCTGGATCAGCACCGCGATCACGAAGTAGCGCAGGTCATGGGCCGGCACGCGCGTGGCGAGGTTCACCAGCGCATCGTGCAGCGATACGCCGTAATTGATCTCGTCGAACGTGATCCTGAATTCACTGCCCATCGGATCGGGAAACTCCTCGCCGACCATCCCGAGCGCGCTCGTAAACGAGTGGCCGGAGCGTAGCGCGCGCGCGATCATGTCGCAGACATCCGGCAGCTGGCGCTCGAGCTTGAGCATCCGCCGGTTGCGATGCCGCATCACGTACATTACCGGGATGCATGCGGTCAGCAGTGCAATCGGCACCACGATGATCAGCGGCAACGCGGTCAGGGTCAGGGCCAGCATCGTCGCCACCGGGAATGCGGCGCAGAGCGTGACCAGTTTCGCGACCGTCCAGTCGAGCCCGGACTGCTGCAGCAGGAGGTCCAGCGACTGCACGCGCGGCATGCGCAACAACAGCCGGTCGAACGGCTTCGACTCGTCGAGCATCCGCTTCTTGAGAATCGACAGCCGCTCCTGCTGCACGCTGCCGCCGGCCGACATCGCGCGCAGGCGCGACTCGATCCGGCGCGCCGCGGCACCGTGGCGCGTGTTCCACCATTGATAGACGCCCTCGATCGCGAGCACGACCGCGACGAAGGTGAGAATCACAAAACCGTAAAAGATCGAGTCCATGAGGCCTCCCCGGAATCAGACGACCGCGCGTCGTCACTTCGTCTCGTAACGCTGCGCCGGGTCGTACAGCGAATCCGGCAGGTCGATGCCGAACGCCTGCAGCCGCTCGGCGAACTTCGGCCGCACGCCGGTCGCGCAGAAGTGTCCGCGCACCGTGCCGTCGCGATCCATGCCGGTGCGCTTGAACGTGAAGATCTCCTGCATGTTGATGATGTCGCCCTCCATCCCGGTCAGCTCCTGGATGCTGACGATCTTGCGCTTGCCGTCGGTGAGCCGGGTGGCCTGAACCACCACCGAGATCGCCGACGCGATCTGCTGGCGCATCGTCTTCGGCGGCAGCGTCAGGCCGCCGACGCTGATCATGTTCTCGAGCCGGGTGAGCGCATCGCGCGGCGTGTTGGCGTGGATCGTCGCGAGCGAGCCTTCGTGGCCGGTGTTCATCGCATTGAGCATGTCGAGCGCTTCCGCGCCGCGCACTTCGCCGAGAATGATCCGGTCCGGCCGCATCCGCAGCGCATTGCGCACGAGCGTGCGTTGCGTGATCTCGCCCTTGCCCTCGATGTTCGGCGGCCGCGTTTCGAGCCGCAACACGTGCGGCTGCTGGAGTTGCAGCTCGGCGGCGTCCTCGATCGTCACGATCCGTTCGGATCGCGGAATGAAGCCCGACAGGATATTGAGCAGCGTCGTCTTGCCGCTGCCGGTGCCGCCCGACACGAGCACGTTCACTTTCGCCTGGGCCAGCGCATCGAGCAGTTCCGCCATCGGCGGCGTGAGGCTCTGATAACTCACGAGGTCGTCCATCTTCAGCGGGTTGACCGCGAAGCGCCGGATCGACATCAGCGGCCCGTCGATCGCCGACGGCGGAATGATCGCGTTCACGCGCGAGCCGTCCGGCAGACGCGCATCGACCATCGGAGTCGATTCGTCGATGCGGCGCCCGACCCGCGACACGATCTTCTCGATCACCTTCATCAGGTGCGCGTCGTCGTAGAACGTCACGTCGGTCAGCTCGAGCTGGCCGGCGCGCTCGACGTAGACCTGTTTGTACGTATTCACGAGGATGTCGGAGATGCCGGGGTCGCGCAGCAGCGCCTCGAGCGGGCCGAAACCGAACATCTCGTCGTACACGTCGATCGCGAGCTGGCGCCGCTCGATGTCGTTCGCGAGCAGGCGCTCCTCGTCGAGGATGCGCGAGATCAGCGCCGAGATTTCCTGCCGGACCTGTTCCTGCGGCAGGCGCGACAGACGCTCCAGCTCGACGCGTTCGAGCACCGCCATGTGAATTTCGCGGCGCATCTTCTGGTAGGCGTTGCGTACCGACGAATGCGTCGCACCTGCCGGTTCGGTGCCCGCCGCCTGCGGCTGCGTCCGGTACAAGGACATCTGTTCGCGCAATGACATGATGGTTTCCCCGAAAGATTCACATGGACTTGAGCTTCGGCGTGGCCTTGCGGCCGAACAGCCGGGACATCAATGGTTCGCTGCTGGACGCGCCGTGCTTGGTGCGCACGTCCCCTTCGACGATCTGCTTCGCACAGGCCTGCAACGCACGCGTGACCGCCGCGCCGCGTGCGACGCGCGAGGCCGGATGCCCCTGGTCGAGCGCTTCGCGCACGGTGTCGGCGTCGTCGGGTATCGTGCTGCTGGCGTGCAGGCCGAGCACTTCCTCGAGCGCGGCGCGGGACCGCTCGCTCGCGCGCGTCATCCGGTTCACCACCAGCCGCAACTGGTCGGTCGGGTAGCCGAGCGACACGAGAATCTCCAGCAGCCGGCGGCCCGCGCGCACGTGCGGCATCGCGGGCTGCAGCACGAGCTGGATCTGGTCGCTGCGATCCAGCGCGATCATCGACAGCGGATTGATGCTGACGCCGATGTCGAAGATCACGAAGTCGTAACGCGGCGCGGCGACGCCGAGGATCCATTCGAGCGCATCCTCGCGCATCTCCGCGGCCTTGACCGGGTCGCCCGCGCCGGCGAGCACGTGAAACGTCGACGTCACGTGCGCGACGCTCGCGTCGAGAAACGCGCCGTCGAGCCGTTCGATCTGCGCGCACAGCTGCGGCAGCGTCGATGGCGGCGTCTCGTCGCTGACGAGGAACGCAGCATCCGCGAACTGCTGGTTCAGATCGACCAGCAGCACGCGGCGCTTGTGGCCTTCGGCGATCTCGTACGCGACGTTGCTCGCGACGAAGCTCGTGCCCGCGCCACCCTTGCACGACATGAACGACACGAAGCGCGTATCGTCGCTGTCGCGCCGCGTGCTTTGCGCGGCCGCGCGTTCGAGCGCGCGGGCGAGCGCCGCGGGGTCGATCGGCCACTGCAGCACGTCGCGCGCGCCGGCGCGCATCGCGTCCAGCAGCACGTGCGGCGCCGCATCCGCGGTCACCAGGATGCCGGTCAGGCCCGGGTGCAGCCGGCAGATCCGCTCGAGCGCCGACAGCTCGGCCGCGTCGGACATCGCGCCGTCGATCAGCAGGATGTCGAACGAATCGAGCCCGTCGGTTCGATGCTCGATCTGGGACGGCCGTCCGTGCGCGCGCGTCACGCGATAGTGTCCGCTCTCGGTGACCAGGCGCGCGATCTGCGTGAGCCGGGCGGTATCGTCGGCAGCTACGAGGATATTGATCATGACAGTGCCTCGTCGGTTCGATTATTGACAGGCGGTGCCGCCCGTCGACGAATTCAGGCTTTCCCGCGACAGCGTCGTGGTGAACGACGGCATCGTGATCGAGACGTTCGCGATCGGAATCATCGTCCTGACCGTCACGTTGGTGATGCTGACCGTCACGAACGAGCAGGAGCTCACGTCGCAGCCCGACGGCGTGTAGCTCACCGACACGTTCGCGTCCGACAGCATCGGCATCAGCGACTTCACGCGCTTCACGACGCCGGTGGCGTTCACGTCGCAGACGATCGCCGTGCGTGCACCGAGCCGGATCGCCTCGGTCGCGGTGTTCCAGTAGAACAGCACGCGCCCGAATTCGAAGACGCCGGTCAGCAGCATGATCAGGATCGACGCGATCAGCGCGAACTCGACAATCGTCGCGCCGCGTTGGGCGCGCCGGCGCGACAGCGGAAAGGGGCGCGCGTTCATGACACTTGCCTCATCACGGTGACGATGTTGCCGAAGGTGATCGAGGACAGCCCCGGGTAGGCCGGAATCGGCTGGTACTGGTAGCCCTTCACCTTCACCTCGACGACGTTGATGCTGCCGGTCGCCGTGCCGCTTGCCGCATTGTTGGTCGAGTCGTACGTCGGCAGGTTCGCGAACTGCGGCGGGTCGGACGCATCGGCGCAATCGGTCGAATGCGCGGCGTCGCAGACGATCACCATCGACGTCGTGAGCCCCGGCACCAGCTCGGTGCCGGCGGAGCCGCACGTGGTGCTGCCGTATACGACGAGGCACTGCGCCTCCGCGAGCGGATACGCGCTGTCGGTCGGCAGAAAGACCGACAGGTAGCGCGCCGCGTTGCGCGTCGCCTTGGTGAGGGTCTCGTACTGGTAGATCGCGCGGCCGAACTCGGCCACGCCGGTCGCGAGCACGATCATCGGCATCAGCACGAGCGCGAATTCGACCGCGGCGACACCGCGCATGCGTGACCGGCGAATCGGGAGCCTTTTCATGATCGCGTCTCCACTATTGAACGAGCATCGGCACCTTGATGCCGGCCGAACTTCCGGTACCCGGCAAGCCGTGCGTCGCGCAGGGCGTCGTGCCGGATGCCGTCGTGCCGAGGTATTCGAGGTGCGCCGTCACGCCGCCGGCGCCCGGGCTGAACGGCAGCGGATCGAGCATCAGCACGCAGTCCCACTGCGTGACGTGAAGCTTGCTGCTGCTGCCCGACAGCGTCGAGCAATCGCCTTCGGGGGCGAGCGCGAGCCGGCGGTCGCCGCCATAAGTCTGGTAGTTGCTTGCCGTGGCGGTCCCGTTGGTCGCGATGCCGCTGCCGGCGGGCGGCGTGCCGTCGCCCTGGTAGATCTTGAAGCTCTCGCGATCGAGCACGAACTGCGTGTACGCATCGCCGACGATGCCCGCGGTTCCCGGCGGCCCGTAGTTGGGGCCGACGTACGCATAGCCGGTGAAGTCGGGCTGGCCGCTCGAGCCGTTGGCGCCGCTCGTATAGATGCCGAAGCGGGTGTTCCAGGCGCGCAGCGCCGCGGACTTCAGGCCCGTCGACCCGAGGTCGGGCGGCGACGTGATGTTGCAGCTATTGCCGGACAGTTCGCTGGCGATGGTCGTCTCGTTCGTCGATCCGTCGAGCGCGGCCCAGCCGAAGTTGCCGGGCCCGTAAGTCGACTTCGAACCGGACGGCGACGAGATCCAGTCGCCGACCTTGTAGGGCGCGGCGGCCGCCGCACGACACACGAACACCGGAATCGCGCAGGCCGTCTGCCCCGCGCCGACCGTCGCGATCGCGCTCGCCGCGACCTGGGCCGCGTTCGCGACCTGCACGCCGGGAATCGTGTTGAGCATCTCGATGAACCAGTGCGCGATGTTGCTCAACTGCGCGGTGCACTTCACGTACTTGATGTTCGCCGGCGTGGTAACCGCCGTCTTGGTCAGGAACGGATTGGTCAACGAATCGCTGAACGTGACGTTCGAATCCGTCTGCATCTGAACCGCGTTCTGCTGAAAGAACGCGAAATTCGAGTGGCCGGCGGCGATGCCGTCCGCTTCCGAGACCTGCAGGCTGATGGCCGACGTAAGGTCGCGCGCAGCGGACAGCGCGCATGCGTCGGCGCTGTTCTGCAGTTCGCTGCGCGTGACGTACAGCTTGCCGAGGTCCAGCGCGAGACCGACGAACCCGATCATCACCGCCAGTGCGAGACCGACGATGATCGCGACGGCGCCTCGCTGGCGATGCATACCGCGACGCGTGAGCTTCGGATGACGAGCTGCGCTGGACATGGCGTTCTCCCTGAGCTTGCCTGTGTGTTACTGCGCCGACTTGCCGATCCCGATCACGAATGCATTGGCTTTCGGCTCGGGCTGCTTGAACGACTTGTCGTAGTTGTCGAGCGCGGACGCGGCTGCGCTGCCGCTGACCCCCAGGTTCGATGCCGCGTGTTCGGCGGCATGCGGATCGATGATCTGGGCTTGCGTGACGGCGCGGACCGAGTCGCCGAAGCGGGTGTCCCACACCGGCGTCGACGACATGCAGCCGGCGAGCGCGAACGCGAGCGGGACGGCGAGCGCCGCGCGGCGCACGAATACGAGGTAGGCGGATTTCATGAGCTTCCCCTTGAATGGCTTCAATGATCGGTGGACTGGGGTTCCGTGCTCGCCCGCGCGACCTGCGCGTGCGCGGCGGCCGGCAAGCTGTGCTTCGAACGCGGCGCAGGTTTTGCCGGCGCGGCGGAGCCAGCGGCCGCGAGACGCGCTGCAGCCGCTTCGATGCGCGCGATCCGCGCCGCGGTGACTGCGGCGGCCGCATCGGCCTGCGGCTGCGACTGCTGTTGCGGCTGCGACTGCGGTTGCTCTTGCGGCTGCGCGGCCGGCGCCGGTTCGGCGCTCACCGCCCCTGCCGCGTCGGCCGCCGCGGCCTTCTCCGGCTCCGCCGGCACCGGTGCCGGTGCATCGGCGGGCTGCGGCGCACGCGGTGCGGGCAGTGCGGCGGCCGGTGCGGCCGGCTCAGCCGATTGCGGCGCCGGAGCAGGTGCGGGAGCCGGCGTCTGCGGTGCATCCATCGCGCCGCTCGCCGGTTGTGCGCCCGCCCGGCGGACACCCTTGCGGCCTTCCATGTTGCCGGTCGCATACACGTCGGCTTCGTTCGGCTTCGAGAAGCTGTCGGTCGGCAGCGGCACGTCGGCGGTCTGCAGCGGCCTCACCAGGTGCGGCGTGATCACGAAGATCAGCTCGGTGCGGTCCTGCTGGAACGACGTGCTGCGGAACAGCGCGCCGAGCACCGGCACCTCGCCGACGCCGGGGATCGCCTTCAGCGCGCCGCTCGCGTTGTCCTTGATCAGCCCGCCGATCGCGAACGATTCGCCGTCGCCCATCTGGACCGTCGTCGACGCGCGCCGCGTCGTGATCAGCGGCAGGATCGACGTGCCGCCGATGTTGGACGCGCTCAGCGTCACGCCCGTCTGCGACAGTTCCGACACTTCCGGCGCGACCTTCAGGCTGATCCGGCCGTTCCCGAGCACCGTCGGCGTGAACTTCAGCGCGACGCCGAATTCCTCTTCCTGCAGCGTGATCGACGACGTGCCGTTGCCGCTGCTCTGCGGCACCGGGATGAAGATCTTGCCGCCGGCGAGGAACGTCGCCTCCTGGCCGCTGATCGTCACGAGATTCGGCTCCGCGAGGATCTTGACGAGGTTGTCGGTGTTCTGCACGTCGGCCGCGATGCTGAACGGCCTGTTGTTCGCCTTGTTGAACACCGCGCCGCTTGCGACGCCCGCGAGCAGGTTGCTGACGAGCGCGCCGCTCCACGAGCCGAAGCCGCCCTGGATGTTGAACGCGCTGCCCATCTGGTTGATCAGCGTCTTCGACACTTCGGCGACCTTCACCTCGAGCATCACCTGCTGCGGCGACGTGACGGCCAGCATGTTCAGCACGCCGGCGCCCTTGCCGCTGCCGTCGCCGGCGCTGTCGCTGTACGCACGGGCGATCTGCACCGCCTGCTGCGCGGCCTGCGAGTTCGATACGTTGCCCGCCAGCACGATCGTGCCGGCGGCGGTCGATACATGAATGTCGCGCTCGTTCGGCATCAGCTGCATCAGCGACGCCTGCAGGCCGCCGGCATCCGCGCCGACCGCCACGTCGATCACGCGGCACGCACCGCTGCGACCCTGCACGATCATGTTAGTCGTGCCGACCGACAGCCCAAGGATGTACAGCGTCTGCGGCGACACCATCGTCGCCTGCGCGACGGCCGGGTTGCCGATGGTCCGGTTGCGGACCGGCTCCGGCATCGGCACCAGCAGCGACTTGCCGAGCGGCACGCTGACGCTGGTCGACTCGCGTACCGCACCCACGCAGTTCGGCCCGCGCAGCGGCCCCGCCGCCGCGGCGGGCGCGGCGGCCGGCGTCGGCGTCATGCTGATGGTCATCTGCATCGGCCCCTTGGCGGCGGCCGCCGGCGCGGCGGCACCGCCCTTCATCAGCGCGGCCGATTCGGCGCCTTCCTGGGCCAGCGCGCTGTATACGGTCAGCGTTCCCGTACAGAGGATCGCGGCCATCATCGCGCCCCGTGCGATACGCGTGCGCACCGGGCCGGTACCTGAATGTTGCGGATTGATCTTCATTTCGTCTGATCCCCCGAGTGACCGGCGAGGCGCCGGTTGTCGACTTTCAAGGCCGCCGTGCCCTGACGGCGGCCGATCTGGTTAATCTGTTTATCTGGATGTGTTCTACGAATTCAGAAACATTCGACGCTGCCGTGTACCCCGGTCAGCACGCCGACGCAATCGCGGCGCGCTCCCGGTGCCGCATGGGATGCGACACGCACGCGCACGGTCTTCACCGGCGCGGGTGCGGGCACTTCGGGTACCGGCGCCTTGCCGAGCAGCGTGATCTTGGTCGCGCCGTCGGTGGTCAGCGTCTTCTGGTCGACCTGGTTGCGCAGCACGAGCGACAGCGTGCCGACGCTGCGCGCGAGATCGAGGCGTTCGGCCTGGTCGGGCGTGACTTCGAGCGTCACCGCGTTGACGACCTTCGGTGCGGTGTCGTCGCGGCTGACCTGCTGCGCGACGGCCAGCACGAGGATGTGCTCGAGCACGATCTTGGAGATGCTCTGCCCGTCGGTCTTGCCTTGCTGTTCCTGCGTGTTGACGATCACGTCGACGTAGTTGCCCGGCAGCGCGAAGCCCGCGACGCCGACCACGTCGTTCACCCGCACGGTAATCGCGCGGCTGCCGTCGGCGATCACCGCGGACAGCCCGCCCTTCGTGCCGACCGGCGCGAGCTTCGACTCGATCACCGGCTCGCCGCGGGCGAGGCTCGTGCGCACGACGCGCCCTTCGAGTTCCTTCGTGTCGGTAAACGCGCCGGTCGGCACGCTGCCCGACGGCCAGCTCACCATGTGGATCTGGTTCGGCCCGAGCGGCTCGCCCAGGTTCAGGTCGGTGGTCGCCACCGCGACCGACGTGATCGAGCTGCTGGAGGTATTCATCAACCAGCGGGACGCGAACACGACCGCGGCAAGCCCCGCGACCATCGCGACGATCAGCATCATGAGCGCTCGACTGTTTTTCATGGCAATGCTCCTCAACGAATCGTGAAAGAAACGGCTCAACCGGTTACGTGCGTGCGACCGCCGTGGTCGACAGGCGGCAGATACACGCCGTCGCGCTCGGGCGCCGTGCCGAAATAGCTGGCCCATGCGTCGTGCAGCGCGTCGTGCGTCACTTCGAGCGGATCGCCGCGATACCGCGCGCCGGCGGCGACGAGGCGCAGCAGATCCATCGGGAAGCATGCGAGATAGGCCTTGCCGGTCGGCAGGTGCAGCCGGTGCAGCAGATAGTCGAATGCGTCCTGCGTCGATACCAGGCCGAGCGACGCGCATGCGGCGTCGAACACCGCGCGATAGTGGTCGATCGACAACGCGCCGACGTGAAGCTTGGAACCGAGCCGGCGCAGGAACGCGTCGTCGGCGAACTGCTCCGGCGCCAGGTTGCTCGAGAACACCGGCCAGACGTCGAACGGCAGCACGAAGCGGTTGCCGGACTCGAGCGTCAGGAAATCGACACCGCGATCGAGCGGGCGCAGCCAGCGGTTGAGCAGGTCGCGCGGCTCGACACGCTGGCGGCCGAGATCGTCGATGATGTACATGCCCATGTTCGCCTTCATGTGCGGCGGCGCCTGGTAAAAGCCCGCCGCGTCATCGCGACGCAGGTCGAGCTCGTCGAGCGTCAGCTCGCCGCCGGACATCACGACCGGCCGCTCGCACAGGCGCCAGCGGCGATCGACCGATTGGCCGTCCGCTTGCGCTGCCGCATCGACATGCACGAGCGGGTCGTAGATCTGGATCACTTCGCCGGCAGCGCAAATGGCATACGGCACCGGCACGTGGCCGCCCATCAGCGCGCCGAGCCGCTCCGCGAGGAAGGTCTTGCCGCTGCCGGCCGGGCCGTAGATCAGAAGCGGACGGCCGGAGTTCAGCGAGGCGGCCGCCGAATCGAGGATCACCGTATCCATGACGACGCCTTCGAAGATGGCCCACACGTCGTTCTGGGCCACGCGCAACTTGCGCACCGAATGGGCGGACACGCAGTCGAGATATGCGTCGAGCGTCACCGGCGCAGGCCCGCTGTAGCTGTTGCGCGTGCGCTCTTCGAGCGCGGCCACGCGGCCCGCCTCGGTCAGGCGGAACGTCACGTCGAGGTCCGTCTTGCCGCGATGGGTCAGTTCGACCAGATGCTCGCGCACCAGGAACGCGAAGATGTCGTCGAGCACGGCGAGCGGGAGGCAGTGACGCTCGATCAGGTCGCCGTAGGACGGGCGGCCGAGCACCAGCGTCGACTTCAGCACGAGCCCGGCGATGAACGCCTGGCTCAGTCCGGTTTCCTCGAGCGAGCGCGGTGCCGCCGGCAGTTGCGCGCCCGGCTTCGCGTGCGCCTCCCGCATGGGCGACGGAAGCGGCAGGTGAGCAACCTGCGCGTCGCGTCTCGGTTCGGTGGGGTTCGTGTTCATGTTCGGTCCATCCTCGTTGCAGGTTCGGCGCGCTACGCGCACGATACGAACAGCATGCCCAGCGTGCCGGCGGCAATCGCCACGCCATACGGCAACGCACCGACCGACGCGAACTCCACGGGGCCGTCGGTTGCCCCTGCACGCGCCCCGGACGCGCGACGCGCGAACAGCGCCGCGACGTTCGCCCACATCTGGCGCATGCGTCCGCGCAGCAGCGCGAAACCGATCGCGCCGATCCCGCCGGCCAGAAAGGCGGCCAGCACGATGTAGAACGTCATCTGTGCGCCGACCCACGCGCCGATCGCGAGCATCAGCTTCACGTCGCCTGCAGCCATCCCGCGCAACAGATAGAACGGCAGCAGCAGGCCGAAGCCGGTCGCGGCGCCGGCAAGCCATGCGAGCGCGCCCGCCTGGATGCCGTGCAGCGCGCACTGGGCAATCAGCGCACCGGCCAGCCCGACCGCGACGAGCCGGTTCGGGATGCGTCGGCTCGTGATGTCCGTGCTGGCCGCGACGACGACGAGCAGCGTCACGCACAACGGAACCGGGTAAGGCAGCGCGGCAGGCAACATGGCGAACCTCGACGGGATGTAATGGTCAGGATTACTGACCCAGTGCGGTATTGACTGCCGCGGTCACGATCGACGCGATCGCGTTGTACATGTCTTCAAGCGAACCCTTCAGTACGACCACGCTTCCCAGCACGATGGTGGCGAACACTGCCGCGATCAGCGCATATTCGATCGACGTCACCCCCTGCTCGTCGGCGATCCATCGCGATACCGCTACCGCACATCCCCTGGTCCGCATGACGGCCTCCGATTCGGTTGATCAAGAGAGCGGGGAGACTCGAGCAGTGCACCGGCCGAGTCATCCGCCGTTCGGTTCATTCGACATCTGTTGGTTGGGTGTCCGGCCCTGCTCGAGCGACGGGATGACGACGAACGGGCCGGACCCGCCGTTCGCCGCCCCGCCATTCAGATCGCCGCGTTGAGGTCGTCTGCGATCGTGTTGAACACGGTCTTGAGATCGTTTCCGACCAGCGTCAGTGCTGCAACGAGGCCGACTGCGATCAGCGCGGCGATCAGGCCGTATTCGATGGCCGTCACACCTTGCTCGTCTTGGACGAAACCGCGGACTTTCTGGATGAACGTGGACATGGCTAATCTCCTTTCGCACTACTATTGGAATCCCGTTGTCGAAAAGCGACGCGGGGAGCGGGTACTACCGGCACAACGGCACAACAAATGGATTCGGATGCGGCGCTCAGCGACGGACACGGCAGGGTACGAGCCTGGCCGGGCGAACGATTGTCGGTGGGCTGATGCGTGCGATATGCATGCGCGCTGCGATCTGGCGAATGACGCGATCGAGCAGAACGGCGTAACGACCGTACCGGGCATGAATACGGATTGAACGGATGACGCAAGCGCGTCGATGCTGGTGCGGATATGCTTCGCGGCATGCAAGCCGCGACGTGCTCTGGTCTTTCATTTTTATTCCCCAAATGCTGTCATGTGATTCTTGTTGCGCGGACGATGCCGTCGTCTATTCGCTCGGTCGACGTTTCCGGCGGTTTTCATGGCCTGGGCGGCGTTTTCCCCGACGCGCCCTCGATCCGTTGCTTTCCGCAGGTGATTGAGTCCGGTCTTGTCAGCCTGTTGCTTCAACCGGTCGTTCATCACGTCGTCGACTGTCGTGCGGACCTTGACGCAAAGAGCAGGCCAGCCGGAAGGAAATCCAGACGCAGCAAGGGTTCCGGCGATTCACCCGTGAGTCGGGTTTCGGCGCGCTGCACAAAATGTTTCAGATTTGATATACGCACGCAGGCCGGCCCGGGATGCCGGCGGGGCGCCGCCGTGCTGTGCAAGGGCACCCAAAAATTTTCTCGGGATTTTCCCGAATCCGTGTAGCCCGTCGCCCGACGCGAATTCGGCATACCGCCGGACCGGCGAAAAACACGGAATGTTTCAAGCGAGAAACATCATTTGCGCCGGTACGGTTTTCTCAGACGTGAAAACCCGGTTTTCCGCGCTGTCGCTGCCGAATCGATAACTCACGATTCAGCCCGCGGTTTGCGTCACGCGATTTTTTCTCCAACAATGCATTCACCGGACAGCGCCATCGAATGCGATTCGATCCGGATACACGACAACACAAAAAGGCTGCGGCAGAGAAGCAGCCTTCACCGCAAACGGGGCATCATGTACACAGCCAATCGTGGAGTGCGCTATCGCGCCAAACGCTGTGCTCAATGGCTGACAGCCGACCGGATCATTCCGTACAGCTGCATCATGCTGATGCTGTGTGTTGGATTCCTGATCACCTGGGGCTTCGTGACGGATGCCTTCACGTCACAGACCACCGCACGACCGGGTGTCGACTTCTCCGTCTTCTGGACCGCGTCGCAGCTCGTGCTGCAAGGCCATGCCGCCGCGATCTACGATCCGGTCTTCTTCTCCCATGCCGAGGTAGCGCAATTCGGTGCCTACATAGGTCACCAGTCGCTGCCCTGGCTTTATCCGCCGACGATGCTGCTGCTCATCGCGCCGGTTGCCCTCGTGCCTTTCCTGCCCGCGTATTTCCTCTTTTTTGCGGGCAGTCTTTTATGCTATGCGTATGCGGTCCTGAGACTGTCGGGTCTGCGTGCGCACCTGCCCGCTCCGCGCGCCGCCGCGCTCGTCGTACTCGCCTACTCGGGCGTGTTCGCGTCCGTCCTGTACGGGCAGAACAGCATCCTGACCGCCGGCATCGCCGCATTCGCGCTGCATTTCCTCGGCCGACGACCGATCGTCGCCGGCGTGCTGATCGGGCTGCTCGCCATCAAGCCGCAACTGGCGGTGGTGTTTCCGTTCGTGCTGGTCGCGACGCGCTCGTGGCGCACCTTCGCGTCGGCAGCGATCACCACGGTGCTGTTCACCGTGGCCGGCATTGCGCTGACCGGCACCAGTTCCCTGCACGGCCTGGCTCAGGCGATGTCGATCGTGCGCGGCATGCATTTCACCCTTCCTGCCTACTGGTTCGTTTCGCCCACGACGTTCGCGGCGCTGCGGCTCGCGGGCGCATCGATTCCGGTCTCGCTCGCCGCCCAGGCCGCCGTGGGGCTGCTCGCAATCGCCGCCGCCGTCCAGGTCTGGCGTCGCACGGCCGACATTCGGCTGCGCGGCGCGGCGCTGGTGATCGCCACGCTGTTGACGACCCCCTATCTGTGGCATTACGAACTCGCGTGGCTCGGCATCGCGTTCTTCTGCGTGATCGCCCACGGGCTCGACGAAGGCTGGCTGCCGGGAGACCAGATCGTGATCGTGCTCGCGTGGCTGCTGCCGATATTCGAGATATTCAACCGGATCACGAAGCTGCCGCAGATCGGCCCGGTCGTGCTGCTCGCCGTCCTGTTCGTCGTCGTGCGCCGCTCGACCCTTCCATCGGGGAATGCGTGATGAGATCGCCGCGCTCCCTGCTGCACGTCGATTCGGTGCTCGACGCACACCCGGAACTGCCGATCGCCGGCCCGCGCCGGTTCCCGCATTGGCTCAATCGTGATCGGGTACGCCTCTTTGCGGCAGCGGTACTGCTGACCGAGTTGCTGTTCCTCTGCGTCTACCTCGCACGCGTGCATGGGTCGCATACGTCCGTGCCCGGGCCGCTCGCGCAGGATCTCGCGCCGATCTGGAGCGCGGCACGGCTCGCCGCGCACGGCCATGCGATCGACGCGTGGCATTTCTCGTCGCTCTTCGCGATCGAGAAACTCGCGATTCCGGCGATCAACGCTGCGGACGGCTCGCTGCCGTGGCTCTATCCGCCGACCATGCTGCTGTTCGTGCTGCCGCTCGGCTGGCTGCCGTACATGTTTGCGCTCGTGCTGTGGATCGGCGTCACCTACATGCTGTTCGCAGTGACGATCCGCGCGACCGTGCAGCGCGATGCGGCGCTGCTCTGCGCGCTCGCCTTCCCCGGCGCGTTTCTCACGGTGATCGTCGGGCAGACGAGCCTCCTGACCGCGACACTCGCCGGCTGCGGGATGCTGATGCTGAATCGTCGTCCCGTCATCGCCGGCATCTGCTTCGGGTTGCTGACGATGAAGCCGCAAATGGCGATCCTGTTCCCGCTCGCGCTGCTGTGCGCCGCTCAATGGCGCGCGCTGGCCGCGTGGGCGGCAACGATCGCCGGCGGCTTCGCGCTGTCGACGCTCGCGTTCGGCCTCGGCGCGTGGTTCGCATTCGCACACGGAATTCACGACGCAGCACAGCTCGTCGGCGCCGGCCACGCGCGGCTCGCGCGCATGCCGACCGTCTTCGCGCTCGCCACCCTCGCCGGCTGGCCCGTCTACGTCGCGCGCGGCCTGCAGCTGCTGTCGGCCGCGGCCGCCGCGATCGCCGTGGTGTACGCATGGCGCGGCGCGTGTTCGTACGCGCTGCGTGCCGCGACGCTCGCCTGCGCCTGCCTGATCGTCAGCCCCTATCTGTACGACTACGACCTGACCTGGTACGGGCTCGTGATCGCATGGTACGCACGCTATGCGTGGACGCACGGCTGGCGGCGCTTCGATCGCGAATGGCTGCTGCTGATGTGGGTGATGCCGCTCGCCGGCCTCGTGCTGGTCCCGCATCTGTCGTTCCAGTTCATGCCGCTGGTCACGCTGGCCTCGCTGGCGTTGCTCGTCAGCCGGATTGCACAAGAAAGGCACGACGTGCCGTCGATGCCCGACGCACACGACAACTCGACCGAGACCGGCTTCCCGCACCCGGTCCGCTCACACCACCGCCCGGCGCACGGACTGCGCCGCAGCGGCCGCCCGACCTTCGGCGTCGGCCGCTGACACGTCGTCACAGGGGAACCCATCATGCGCGAACCGCTCTATACACCGCTCGTCTCGCTGGTCGTACCGTTCTACAACGAAGGCGAAGCCGTCGAACGCTTCTTCGACGTCGTGATCCCGCTGATGGCCGGCCTCGACGCGATCCGCTTCGAGATCGTCTGCGTAAACGACGGCAGCCGCGACGACACGCTCGACCGCCTGATCCGGGTCAGCATGGGCGATCGCCGCGTGCGCGTCATCGATCTCACCCGCAACTTCGGCAAGGAAGCGGCACTGACCGCCGGCCTCGACGAAGCCGACGGCGACGCGGTGATCCCGCTCGACGCCGACCTGCAGGATCCGCCGAGCCTGATTCCGGTGATGCTCGAGCACTGGCGCGACGGCGCGGAAGTCGTCGCCGCGAAGCGCAGCAACCGCGCGTGCGATTCGTTCGCGAAGCGCACCGCCGCCGCGATCTACTACCGCGTGCACAACGTGCTGTCGGACGTGAAGCTGCCGGAGAACGTCGGCGACTTCCGGCTGATGGACCGCAAGGTCGTGAACGCGCTGCGCAGCCTGCCCGAGCGGCATCGCTTCATGAAGGGGCTGTTCGCATGGGTCGGCTACCGGACCGTGATCGTCGAGTACCAGCGCGATCCGCGCAGCGCCGGGCATTCGAAGTTCTCCGGATGGAAGCTGTGGAATTTCGCGATCGAAGGGATCACGAGTTTCAGCACCGTGCCGCTGCGTAGCTGGACCTACATCGGCCTCGGCATCGCCGCGCTCGCATTCCTGTACGGCGCGTTCATCGTGGGCCGCACGCTGCTGTTCGGCAATCCGGTGCACGGCTACGCGTCGCTGCTGTCGGTCATACTGTTCATCGGCGGCATCGAGCTCGTCGGCATCGGCGTGGTCGGCGAGTACATCGGGCGCATCTACGACGAGTCGAAGCAACGTCCCGTCTACCTGATTCGCCGCCGCTACCAGGCACACGGCAAGGTGATCGAACTGCCGGTCGTGCGCGATACGCGCCGCGCGGCCGCACGCCGCCGCGTCCAGCCGGCCCGCATGCGGGTCGGCGCCCGCTGATCGGTGCAGCCTGCAATGTTCGCACTGCTCTACGCCGAGCGCGTGCGGCTGGCGCGCTTCGGCCTGTCCGGGCTCTGCTCGACCGCGCTGCACGTGCTGATCGCGTCCGCGCTGTACGCGCTGTTCGATGCGACGCAAGTGATCGCGAACGCCGTCGCGTTCGTCGGCGCGACGGCGTTCTCGTATCTCGCGAATACGCTGTGGAGCTTCTCGTCGACGGTGCATTCGCGCAACCTGGTGCGCTATCTGACCGTGGCGCTGGCCGGCTTCGCCGAAACGATGGCGCTCGCGCGCGCCGCCGAACTGCTCGACGTACCGCGCGGCTGGGCCATCGTCGCGATCGCGCTGCTGATCCCGCCGACGATGTTCGTGCTGCACCGGGTGTGGACGTATCGGTAAATCCTTCACGCCGGCATTGCGACATGCGATTGCGGCGATTGCAAACGCGCCATCGATACAAGGTCCGCCGGCGCGGCCGGCTGTATGCCGTCGTGGCATCGCCGCCCCATTCCACGCAGCGCGACGAACGCATCCGCATCGGATTGCGTCGTCGGGGAGAAGGCCCGGTTCATCGCGAAGCCGGTCGCCGGATGCGCATGGACGATGTCGAGCATGGCGTTCGGGACGGCCCGCGGTAGGGTCGAAGCATTCATCGATCCGTCACGGAACCATCGCACTCGAGGCGAGCGATGCCTGCTAGCATGGCGCGTGGCCTGTCCGAATCGCGATGCCACCGGCAACATGTCGCGCGGCGCGGGTCGCGCCGTCGCCTCCGTGTCGGTCATGCCGCAGCACGTCGACGCGGACGCTTCCCGCGGCACGCATCGTGCGCGGCCATCATTCGCCCTCCACCCGACGGCCGGCTTCGCCGCATGCTGTCGCGCGCCGCCGGCACGAGATCCGTCCATGCCCAGGAAAAAATCCAGCCTCTGGCTACGGCCTTTCGACCTGTTGACCGCCGCGACGCGCGCGCGGCCCAAAAGGAAGACCGCCAAGCCGGCGCCATCGGCGAAGCGCCCCGCCACCGCACGCACCACGCGTCACGCCCGCGCGCCCGCGCCCGCCGCCCGCACATCGCCGCGCCAGGCACCCGGCACGTGGCTGCGCTCGTTTCATTCCGCGCGCCCCGCCGCCGGCCAGCTCGTCAACCATCTTGCGTACGCGCTGTACCTGCCCGCCGCACCGGCGACGACCGACGGCCTGCCCGTCGTCGTCATGCTGCACGGCTGCAAGCAGACCGCCGAGTCGTTCGCCGCTGGCACCCGTATTTGCCGCGTCGCGGAGCGCGCCGGATTTGCCGTGCTGTTTCCCGAACAGGCGAAGACCGCCCACGCCCATCGCTGCTGGAACTGGCATGGCGATGCGTCGCAGTCGGAGGCCCCGGCGATCGCATCGCTCGTCGACGCGATCGTGCGGGAGCGCGGGTTCGATCGCGACCGCGTCTATCTGGCCGGCATCTCGGCCGGCGCCGGGCTGGCCGCGCGTCTGGCGCTCGAATTTCCCGATCGCTTCGCGGCCGTCGGCCTGCACTCCGGTCCGGCCATCGCGCCGCCGTTGTCGACGATGGCCGCGATGAGCCTGATGCGCCGCGGTCTGCGCGACGATCCGATACGCGTCGTCGATGCCTGCGTCGATGGGCGCGCTTATCCGGGCATGCCGGCACTCGTCGTGCACGGGGGACTCGATACGGTCGTCGCCGAGCAAAATGCGCTGCAGCTGGGTGTCGCGTTCGCGCGGATCAATCGGCTCGTCGACGAACAGGGTGCGCTGCGCGTCGGCGAGCAACATACGTACGCGCACGACGATGCGGATTACACCGACTATCTGCGCGGCGGCACGCTGATCGTGCGGGTCTGCATCGTGCGCCGCCTGGCGCACGCGTGGAGCGGCGGCGATCCGCGCGAAGCATTCCACTCCGCGACCGGGCCGGACGCGACCGCGATGTTCTGGAATTTCTTTCGAAGGCGGCGGCGCAAGCGGTAGCGGAGCGACGCGTCGCCTGTCATTCACGCGCGTTGCCCGACTGCCGCCGCCGCGTCCGCATGGCCCTGCGCGCGCCGGATCGGCAGTCGAACGCGGAACGTCGTGCCGCGCCCCGGCTCGCTCGTCACGTCGATTGTGCCGCGATGACGCTCGACGATCCCGTGCGACACCGACAACCCGAGCCCCGTTCCCTGCCCGACCGGCTTCGTCGTGAAGAACGGATCGAAGATCCGCCGGACGATATCGGGCGTCATGCCGGTTCCGGTATCGCTGATCGCGATCGACACCTGCTCGCCGTCGCTCGACGTGCGGATCGTGATCACGCCGCGCGTCGGCATCGCATGCGCCGCGTTGACGAGCAGGTTCATGAACACCTGGTTCAGCTGCGATGGAAGACATTCGACCAGCGGCAGGTCGCCGTACTCGCGCACGATGTCGGCCTTGTACTTGAGTTCGTTGTGGACGACGTTGAGCGTGCTTTCGAGGCCCGCGTGGATATCGGCCACGCTCCACTCGCCGCTGCCCGGCCGCGAGAAATCGCGCAAGTCCTGCACGATCCGGCGCACGCGCACCGCGCCGTCGATCGATTCGTCGATCAGCGTCACGATCTCGTCGCGCACGTAGTCCAGGTCGGCCGCGCCGCGCAGCGCCGTCAGCGCGTCGCGCGCCGCGGGTTCCAGCTGCGGCAGCGCGGCTTCGTGCGCGGCGATCACGTCGAGCAGGCTGCGCACCCATGTCCTCAGCGTATTCAGGTTCGCGCTGATGAAGCCGATCGGATTGTTGATCTCGTGCGCGACGCCGGCCGCGAGCTGGCCGATCGACGCGAGTTTTTCCGATTGCAGCAGCTGCACGTGGGTTTCCTCGAGCGCGCGCAGCAGGCGCCGCTGTTCGTCCTTCTCCTGTTCGAGCCGACTCTGCGCCGCGCGGCGCTCGTCGATCTCGCTCGCCATGTTCTCGCGCGTGCGTTGCAGCATCGCCGTCGTCTGCTCGTAGCGCCGCAACGCCGTTTCGAGTTCGGCGGTACGCAATCGCACCAGCCGTTCGAGCGTGTCCGTCATGCCGCGCAGAAAGGTTGTGCGCGCATCGAAGCGGCAGACGAGCAGCGTGACGATCAGCGTCGCCGTCGTGAACAGCGCGATGGTCGTCGCGAGCCACGGCGCGTCGATGCCGTTCGCGGCGCCGCAGCGCGCGTCCGGCGCGAAATGCGCGGCCGCCATCGCCGTGTAGTGCATGCCCGTGATCGCGATGCCCATGATCAGCGCGGCACCGATGCGTTGCGCGGTCGCGTGGCGCGCCTGTTGCGCGCGCAACGTCTGCGCCATCCAGAGTGCCGCGGTCGACGCGATCACGGCCACGCCGATCGATGCCGCGAACAGCCCGGGCTCGTAGCGAATGTCCGGCGCCATGCGCATCGCGGCCATGCCCGTGTAATGCATCCCGACGATCCCTGCGCCCATCAGCGCGCCGCCCGCGAGCAGGTGCCGGCGGCTCAACCGCGCACGCGTGACGACGTTCAGCGCGAAATACGACACGAGCACCGCGATCGCAAGCGACGCGCCGGTATCCGGCAGCGCATAACCGAGCGGAATCGGCAGCGACAGCGCCAGCATCCCGACGAAGTGCATCGACCAGATTCCGGTGCCCATCGCGGCCGCGCCGCCGGCCAGCCACGCGCGCTTGAGCCGCGGGTCGTCGAGCAGCGAAATGAACGCGGCCAGGTCGAGCGCCGTATAGGAGGCCAGTGTCGCGATGACGAGCGACAGCAGAACCAGCAGCAGGTTATAGGTGCCATGCATGATCGGCGTCCCGGTCGAAATGAACGCGGTGCCGCGGCGCGCGGCCGCGCGCCCGCCGCGGCGGAGCGGCTCCGTGCAGCGTCACGCGGGCGGCGCGGCGGCGCTCGCCTGCGTCGACGCGGCCGCGCCGGTCTGCACGAGAATGTCGAACGACGTGCCCTCGCGTGCTTCGAAGCGCCGCACGAGCTCGATCTGGTGCGCCGACATCACGCTGCCCTTCGTCATCAGCAGCACGCCGCGATGCGTGCGCAGATCGTCGGCGAGCTGCATCCCTTCGCGCAGTTGTTCGGACCGGATCTCCGCGACGGACGCGGCGATGCGCAGGCTCGCCGGATCCCGCACCAGCTCGATGAAGCGCGCGACGAGCAGCGGGTCGTAACGCACGCCGGCCTGCGAATGCAGCACGTCGATCGCCTGTTCGACCGAATGCGGCGAGCCGATCTCGCCGTTTCGCAACCCCTCGAAATCGCGCGCGATCGCGACGATCCGCGAGCCGAGCGGGATCGCGTCGCCCGCCAGCCCGTCGGGCGTGCCGCGGCCGTTGAAGCGCTCGTACTGGTGCAGCACGATCGATGCGACCTTGTGCAGCTGCGCGACCGGCGTGAGCACCATCTGCGCGCGCAGCGGATGCTGCTGGAACAGGCTGTGTTCGTCGGTCGTCATCTTGACGAGCGGCTTGTGCAGCAGTTCGTCGGGCAGCGACAGTTTGCCGATGCCGTGCAGCAGTCCCGCGTAATACACGTCCTGCGCGTGCAGGCTGCTCATCCCGGCCGACAGCGCGAGACGGCGCGCGATTTCGCCCACGCGCATCGCATGGCCGCTCGCCGATCCGCAGCGCATCTCGATCATGCTCGCGCACACCTGGACCATCGCGGTGAAACTGCTTTTCAGGTCGTGCTGCGCGGCTTCGAGAAACAGCACGGTTTGCCCGAGCTCCTCGGTGCGCGCGCGCACCTGCGTTTCGAGTTCCGTGTTGAAGCGGCGCAGCGCTTCGTTCTGCGCTTCGGTCAGCGCGGCCAGTCGCGCTGCTTCGCCGCGCAGGCGCCGCTGCTCGAGCGCCTGCTCGATAGTCATCAGCAGATCGTGATCGTCCCACGGCTTGTTCAGGTAGCGATACACGCCGCCTTCGTTGACGGCCGCCACGATCGATGCGATGTCGGAATAGCCGGTCAGCAGGATGCGCATCGTGTCCGGATACAGCGTACGGGCGCGGGCGAGAAACGCCGCGCCGCTCATGTTCGGCATGCGCATGTCGGACACGATCAGGTCGACTTCGGTCGACGCGAGGATCTCGAGCGCGGCTTCGCCGCTTTCGGCGGTCAGGATTTGGTAGCGCGCGGGCCGCAGCACGCGCCGCAGCGCGGACAGGACGCCGGGCTCGTCGTCGACCAGCAGGATCGAGGGGGCGGCGGCGGGGTTGTCGGATGCGGCTTCGGCGATCGGTTCGGGTGGTGCAGCGTTCGTTCCGGTTGTCGCGGATGTCGTCATGGATGGCCTCGGATTAATTGTCTTCACCACCTCTGTGACATCGGCCGGCGTTGCGTATTCCATATTGGGGAAAACGCTGATTCGCCCCGTTTTGCGCGTCGTGCACCGCTCACCGTCGGCCAGGAACGCACGATACTCGCGACGCGAAATGGGAGCACGCGTTCGATCGGCAGCAGATGCAGGCGGCACTTCACGGCCGTTGCCCGGACCATGATCAGGACGACGAATCGGATGCAGCGGCCCCCTGTCGTCCGAAGCGACACGCGACGGCGGCTGCATTGCGCCGCCGGTCGGGCGCCAGGCCGCGCGATCGAGCAGACAGCGTCGAAGCATGTACCCGACCACGCCCGACGCGCGGCGCGACTTCACCGGGACGTCGGACACGAACGGCAGCGCAACGTCAGGGCGCCTCGATCCCTTCCGCACGCGTTGCCAGGAATCGCAGGTACTTGTCGTCCTCGTCCTCGAACAACTCCGGTCCGCCGCCCATATACGCGCGCATCAACTCGTCCGCGGCACGATCGAGATCACCGAGCTCGAACGCGCACTGACCGAGTCTCAGGTGCAGAAACGGATTGCCGACAGCTTCAGGGAAATGCATCGCGTGGGCGAGACTGTCACGTCCGGCCGCGTAATCGCCCTGATGGAAGTACGTGTCGCCGATGGCGGCCATCAGCCAGGTTCCGGCTTCCCAGTTGGTCCTGGGTGCAGGAAGCAGGTCGAACGCTTCCCGGTATTTCGCCAGCGCGCCTGCGTAGTCGGCGGCTTCCGTCAATGCATCGCCCGCCTCGCTGAGCGCGCCGATACGTTCATACAGCGCGTCGTCCAGTTCTGCCATGTCGAACCCTGTCTCCGGAAATGAATGATCGCGTGGCGAACGCTCGATCGCGACGCCCGAGCGCACGAGTCAATCGCTCGTCTTCTCCCGCACCGCATTGTGCAAGTGCAGCTTCATGAAATCGGCCGCCGCCTCGCGCTGGTCGGTAATCAGCAGATCGATCAACGTCAGGTGTTCGCGACACCGGCGCTCCGCCTGGTCGCGATCGATCGCTTTCCGATACTCCATCAGGCGGCGCAGCCGGTCGAGACGGCGCAGGCCGTCGAGAATGAACACGTTGCCCGAACACGCAGCGATCGTCTCATGCAGGCGGCTGTTCGCATCGAACAGCGCAGCCGGCGACGCCGTGCGCGCGCCGCCGTTCGCGAGCGCCTCCTGCTCGGCGCGACAGCGCAACAGCGCATCGCGGTCGAGCCGGAAGGTCGGCTCGAGGATCCCTGCGGCCTCGATCAGCAGCCGGTAACGGTAGCCCTGCCGATACGTCTCAGCGGACGTCAGCACGGACTGGAACATCCAGCCGTGCCCCGGCCGTCGTTCGATCCACCCTTCCTGCACCATCCGTCGCAGGATCGCGTTCAACTGCGCGCGCGTCACGCCGTAACGGCGCATCAACTCGTTCTCGGTCACGCGATCGGGGAGCTTGCCGGCGAGCCGGTCCTCCGCGATCGACAGATAGGTGTCTTCGTCCGCCACGGTGTCCGCCAGTTCGGCGGAATCGGCCCGGTCGAGCGGCGCCGCCCGATCCGCGACCGCATAGCCGCCGTCGGGATGCGGCGTGACGACCGCGCGCGCGGCGAGCCGCTTCAGCGCCTCACGCACCGGCGAGCGCGACACGTTGAACTGCTCCGCCAGCGAGCGTTCCGGCAAACGCGTGCCGGGCGCCATGCCGGAGCTGGAAATGTGCTGATGAATGTTCGACGCGAGCACGTCGGCGAGAGCGCGGGTCATGGCGGCGGATCGGATCACGAAAGACGACCGCATCGTATCACAACCGCACTTTGGTCCTATGCAACCTCACCAAACCACATATCGGATCCAATCAAACCGCTTCGAAACCGGCTTCCAGTCGATTCAAACCACTCAAAACACCGCAATTTCCACATTTACATCGAATCCACACAGAAATTAGCGTTTACCCTCGTTGGTACTTTGAAGCTTCAAAAAACTCTTTACTTGGTCTTTTGAGTTCGTAAAATACCGCTCATTCCACCGGCACATCGATCAAGGAGACCCATGTGCAGCGCAGGCATCTACTCGGCGCAAGTCTCGCGGCCATCGGCGGCCTTGCGCTGTCACGCGCGGATTCGGCCGCTTCTTCATCCGATCGCATGGAGGCAGCGATGAACGTCGAACCGCAGGACGATCCGACTCGCCCGCTCGCGGCATTGCCGCCAGGAAGTTGCGACTGCCACGTGCATCTGTTCGACGCGGCGCGCTTTCCGTTCGCGCCGAACCGCTCATACACGCCGGGGCGCGCCTGCGTCGCCGATCTGCTCGCGTTCGAAGCGCGGCTCGGGATCGAGCGGATCGTGCTGGTCCAGCCGAGCGTGTACGGCACCGACAACGCGGCCATGCTCACAGGCCTGCAGGAACTCGGGCTGCATCGCGCCCGCGGCGTCGCGGTCATCGATCCGCAGCGCGCGACGCATGCGGAATTGCAGACGCTGCACGACCAGGGCGTGCGCGGCATCCGGCTGAACCTGCAGGTGCGCGGCGAGCGCGACCTGTCCATCGCGTCCGCCCAACTGCGGCGCGCATCCGACGCGGTCGCGCCGCTCGGATGGGCAGTCCAGATCTATGCGGACCTGGACGTCGTCGCGGGCCTTGCATCGAACATCGCCGGGCTCGACACCCCAGTCGTACTCGACCACTTCGCAGGCGCGCGCGCCGACAAGCTGGCCGACCAGGCGACCGCGTTCGCGACCGTCATCGATCTCGTGAAGCACGGCAACGCGTACGTGAAGCTGTCGGCGCCGTACCGCGCGTCGCGCCAGACGCCGCGGTTCGACGACCTCGCGCCCATCGCGCGCGCGCTGATCGATGCCCGAGCCGACCGCGTGTTGTGGGCGTCGGACTGGCCGCACACCGGCAGCGCCGGCAACCGCGACGGCGATCTCTCGCGCATCGAGCCGTTCCGCCGCGAAGATGCCGGCGGTGCGCTGAACCAGCTGCTGGGATGGGCGAACGACGCGGCGCTGCGTCAGCGAATCCTCGTCGACAACCCCGCGCGCCTCTATCGATTCGCCGAACGACCGGCCGCCTGAACCCTTCCTTCCCCACGAACACGGACACGAACACCATGTTTCGCACCCTGAATCCCGCCACGGAAACCATCGTGGCCACCTTCGACGCCGATTCCCCCGCGCGGGTCGAGCAGGCGCTGGCCGACGCGAGCGTCGCGCAGCGTCGCTGGGCGCGCGAGCCGCTCGCCGTGCGTGCGGCGGCCGTCGCGCGCATCGGCGACGTGCTGCTCCGCCGCAAAGCCGAGCTGGCCGCCTTGATCACGCTGGAAATGGGCAAGCCGATCGCCGAAGCGGAAGCCGAAGTCGAGAAGTCCGCATGGACGTGCCACTTCTATGCGGAGCACGCGGCGCAGTATCTCGGCGACGAAGCGGTCGCGAGCAACGCGAGCGAGAGCTTCGTCGTGTACGACCCGCTCGGCGTCGTGCTCGCGATCATGCCGTGGAACTACCCGCTGTGGCAGTTCATCCGCTTCGCGGCGCCCGCCCTGTGCGCGGGCAACGGCGCGATCCTCAAGCACGCGGGCAACGTGCCGCAATGCGCGCTGGCGATCAATTCGGTGTTTGCCGACACCGACGTGCCGGCCGGCCTCGTCGCGTCGCTGCTGATCGAGCCCGACCACGTCGCGCAACTGATCGGCGATCCGCGCATCGCGGCGGTCACGCTGACGGGCTCGACCGCGGTCGGCAAGCTGGTCGCGTCGCAGGCCGGGCGCGCGATGAAGAAGCAGGTGCTCGAACTCGGCGGCTCCGATCCGTTCATCGTGCTCGCCGACGCCGACGTCGACGCCGCCGCGAAGGCCGCCGTGAAGGCGCGCTTCTCGAACACCGGCCAGAGCTGCATTTCGTCGAAGCGCTTCATCGTCGACGAGCAGGTCGCGGACCGCTTCGTCGACCTGTTCTGCGCAGGCGTCGCGCAACTGAATGTCGGCGATCCGACGCAGCGCGACACCACGATCGGCCCGATGGCCCGCGCGAACCTGCGCGACGAACTGCATCGGCAGGTCGAGCGCACCGTCGAGGCCGGTGCGGTGCTGAAGGCGGGCGGCGAACCGCTGCCCGGCCCTGGCTTTTTCTATGCGCCGACGGTGCTCGACCACGTCGCGCCGGACATGGCCGCCGCATGCGAGGAGACGTTCGGCCCGGTGGCCGCGATCCTGCGTGTCGACGACATCGAGCAGGCGATCTCGCTCGCGAACGCGACGGAATTCGGGCTCGGCGCGGCACTGTGGACCGCCGACCTCGACGCCGCGCGCCAGCTCGTGCGCCGGATCGAAGCGGGCGCGGTGTTCGTCAACGGGCTGGTCGCGTCGGATGCGCGGCTGCCGTTCGGCGGGATCAAGCAGTCCGGCTACGGCCGCGAGCTCGGCGCCGCCGGCATTCGCGAATTCACCAACGTCAAGACGGTCTGGTTCGGTCCGGCCCGCTGATCTCACGATTCGATTCAGGAGTCCTTCATGACCATCATGACCCCTTCCGGCGCAGCGCTGCTGCAGCCCGACAGCCTGCCGGCCTACGATCGCGGCGGCGGCGCGAGCACCACACCGCTCGTCGGCAAGTCCGTCGGCTCGGACAGCTTCATCACCGGCTACACGTCGTTCGCGCCGGGCGTCGAAATCCCGTTTCACAGCCACAACTGCCAGGAAAGCGTCGTGCTCGTCGAAGGCGACGCGATCCTCGACATCGACGGGCTCGAATACCGGCTCAAACCGCTCGACACCACGTTCATCCCGCCGAACGTGCCGCACCGCTTCCGCAACGTGTCGAAGACGGCGCCGATGAAGATCCTGTGGATCTACGCCCGCACCGATGCCACGCGCACGCTCGCCGACAGCGGCGAGACGCGCTCCGTATCGGCCGAACACCAGACCTCTTCGAAATAACCCGAGCGAACCATCATGCGCATTCTCGTTCTCCCCGGCGACGGCATCGGCCCCGAAATCATCGCGGCGTCGATCGGCGTCCTCGAACAGGCCGACCGCCTGTTCGATCTCGGCCTGCAATACGACCATGAAGACGTCGGCTTCGCGAGCCTCGACCAGCACGGCACCACGCTGCGCCCCGACGTGCTGGAAAAGGCGCGAGGCTACGACGGCCTGATCCTCGGTACGATCTCGCACGCGGACTATCCGCCGCCCGCCCAAGGCGGGCGCAACGTGTCGGCCGCGTTCCGCTGCGAGCTCGACCTGTACGCGAACGTGCGCCCGTCGCGCACGCGGCCGTTCCTCACGTCCAACATGCGCGAAGGCAAGCAGATGGACCTCGTGATCATGCGCGAGGCGACCGAAGGCTTCTATCCGGATCGCAACATGCATCTCGGCTGGGGCGAGATGATGCCGTCACCGGACATGGCACTGTCGGTGCGCAAGATCACGCGCCATTGCAGCGAACGGATCGCGCGCCGCGCGTTCGAGCTCGCGATGAAGCGCAGGAAGAAGGTGACGGCGATCCACAAGGCGAACAGCTTCCACATGACCGACGGGCTGTTCCTCGAAGCCGTACGTCACGTCGCGAAGGACTTCCCCGACGTCGAGCTCGACGACCTGCTGGTCGACGCGTCGACCGCGCATCTCGTGCGCGCGCCGGAGCGTTTCGACGTGCTCGTCGCGACCAACTTCTACGGCGACATCATCAGCGATCTCGCCGCGGAACTGTCCGGCAGCCTCGGCCTCGGCGGCTCGATCATGGCCGGCGACACGCTGTGCTGCGCGCAGGCGCAGCACGGTTCGGCACCCGACATCCAGAACCAGGACAAGGCGAACCCGACGTCGATGATCCTGTCGGTCGGCATGCTGATGCGCTGGATCGGCGAGCACCGCAGCAAGCCGGCCTTCATCGCCGCAGCCGACGCGATCGACGCGGCCGTCGATGCGGTGCTCGCGAATCCCGACACGCGCACCGCGGATCTCGGCGGCACGATGGGCTGCAAGGCGTTCGGCAAGCAGGTGGCCGACGCGCTGCGCGCCGCCTGAGCCGACCGCACGCCGAGCGGGCGGCGCGCTGCCGCCGCCCTGGCAGGACAACAAACCGGAGACACATTCGACGATCGCCGCGACCGGGCCGACGCGCATGCCGTGGAGCACCTCGCCCGGCGGCGCTGCTGCCCGCCCGCGCCGGGATCGTCGAAGAATCGATCATGCATTACGAATCAATGACGATGGGCACGGCATCCGTTCCCGACGCGAACCGGCAAGCGATCCGGCAGCGCGCGCTGCGCAAGAACGCATGGCGCCTGCTGCCGCTGCTGACGCTCGCGTTCGTATTCAACTACATCGACCGGACGAGCGTCGGCTTCGCCGCGCTGACGATGAACCAGGACATCGGCCTCACGCCCGCGCAGTTCGGCTGGGGTGCGGGCATCCTGTTCACCGGCTACTGCCTGTTCGAGATTCCGAGCAACCTCGCGCTGTACCGCTACGGCGCACGCCGCTGGCTGGCCCGGATCATGATCACGTGGGGCATCGCGGCGACCGCGACGTCGCTCGCGCACGGGCCGGCCAGCTTCTACGTGCTGCGCCTGCTGCTCGGCATCGCAGAGGCCGGCTTCTTCCCGGGCGTGACGTTCTTCCTCGCGTGCTGGTTCCCCGCGCAGTACCGCGTGCGCGTGCTCGCGATGTTCATGCTCGGCGTGCCGCTGTCGTCGGTCGTCGGCGGCCCGATGTCCGCGGCGCTGCTCGGCCTGAACGGTGTCGCCGGGCTGCACGGCTGGCAATGGATGTTCATCGTGCAGGGGCTGCCCGCGGTCCTGATCGGGATCGCGGTGCTCGTCTGGCTGCGCGACGATCCGAAGGACGCGTACTGGCTCACGCCCGAAGAGCGCGGCGAGCTCGTCGCAATGCTCGCGGAGGAACCGCGCGAGAAGCCGAAGAAGGCGCTGTTCGCCGCGCTGAAGGACGGCCGCGTGCTGCTTCTCGCGGCGATCCAGTTCGGCTTCGTGCTCGGTTCATACGGCGTCGGCATCTGGCTGCCGATCATCCTGAAAGGACACGGCCTCGACCTTGTGTCGATCGGGTTGCTGTCGACCGTGCCGTATCTCGCGGCGGTGGTCGGGATGCTGGTCTGGGCGCGCGCGGTGGACCGCAGCGGCCGCAAGATCTTCCATCTGTGCAGCGCGTGCCTGCTGGGCGGGCTCGGCCTCGCGCTGTCCGCGGTCGCGCACGGCGTGGTGCCGGAGATGATCGGGCTGACGCTCGCGGTGGTCGCGGTCAGCTCGGCTCGCGCGATCTTCTGGACGATTCCGACGCGCTTCCTGACCGGCGTCGCGGCGGCCGGCGGCCTCGCGTTCATCAACTCGATCGGCACGCTCGGCGGCTTCGCCGGCCCCTACCTCGTCGGCTTCCTGAAGCAGTCGACCGGCTCCTTCTCGGCCGGGATCTGGGCGATGGCGGCAATTCTCGCGGTGTCGGCCACGCTCACCGTGTCGCTGAAGCTGCTCATCAGGAAGGCGTGACGCGTCGTTCGGCGTCGCGGGCATGCGGCCACCGCGACGCCGACTTCCGGTATCGTTGACGGATGCGCCGTCCGCGGCGCACGGCGCGTCACGATCCGTTCGCAGCATTGAAACGCGTATCGAGCAGGCTTGACGTCCTCCCCGCGTCAAGGCGGGGATTCCGTCGACAGCATTCCTTTCACTTCCCGCCAACCGCCCGAAGGACGTTTCCTTCGGAAACGGCGGATTTCCCGGAGCACATTCTGATGATTCTTGAAATGGCATCGCTCGAAATCGATCCGTCGCAGGCCGAGCCATTCGAGGCGGCGGTTCGCCAGGCCCTCCCGCTGTTCGCCCGCGCTCGCGGCTGCGGCGGCGCCGAGCTGCATCGCGTGATCGAGCGCAGCGGCGGCTACCTGCTCGTCGTCAAGTGGGACAGCGTCGACGACCACATGGTGCATTTCCGGCAGTCGGACGACTTCCAGGCGTGGCGTCAGCTGGCGGGCCCGTTCTTCAAGAGCCCGCCGCAGGTCGTGCATACGGAAGTTGCGGTGAAATAATCGCCACCGTCAAAACGGGTCGGGCAAACGCCCGACCCGTGTCACCCGCGCGCTGCCGCAACCCCGGCTGCACGCGCCGCTCCAGTCGCCGCTCCGTTCAGAACCGGTGACGCAACCCGATCCGCAATGAAACCTGCCTGTCGGTCGCGGACGGCGTCAACCCGGTGATCTGCGCAACCGCCGGCTGTCCGAGCGAATCCGTCCCGCTCGCCTTCTCGAACACGGCCACCGTATAAACGTCCATGCGCTTCGACAGGAAATAATCGACACCCGCGCTGAACAGGTGGTAGTTCGCGCCGCCCTTGCCGCCGGCACCGCCGTTCCTCGTATAGTCGTAGGCGACACCGGCCAGCAGCGACGGCGTGAACTGGTATTTCGTGTTGATCTCGACGTTGTTGAACGCCGCGGTGCCCGCGTAGCGCAGCGCATTCGGCCCCGACGCAGAGCCCAGCCCCGCGAAGCGCGTATTCGAATACGCGAGATTGACGCTGAGTGCGGCAAGCGTCACACCGGCGCCCACGCCGGCGATTTCGAGCCGGTTCGCGGACGCATAGCCGGCGAACACGGGATTGCTCTCCGGCGCGGTCGCGCTGCCTGCGCTGCCGAGGTTGTTGCTCGTCGCCGGGCCGGCATTCGGATTCGCGCCGAAGAACGACGTGTTGGGGTTCCGGACGTTCAGGTAGCCCGCGCCGATCGAAAACGGCCCCGCCGCATACGACGCACCAGCGCCCCAGATCCAGTTGGTCGAGAACGATCCGGCCGTGCCGCCGAGATTCATCAGCGCTTCGACCGTCAGCCCGCGATAGCTTGCGCTGCGAAACTTGATCGAATTGTTGATGCGCCGCGTGTTCAATGCATTGTCGAGGTCGCCCGGATGCGAGGTCATGTAGCCGCCCCACTGCGGCGCAGCGAGAAACGGCCCGTAAAAGTCGACGACAGGATCGTACTGGCGCCCGAGCGTGACCGTGCCGACCGGATGGCTCAGGCCGACATACGCCTGCCGGCCGAACATCGCGCCACCCTGGTTCAGCACGCCGTTGTTGCTGTAGAAACCGCTCTCCAGCACGAACAGCGCCTTGAGACCGCCGCCGAGATCCTCGCTGCCCTTGAGCCCCCAGCGGCTCCCCTGCAGGCCGGCCGACCCGCCTTCGATCATCGCGATCTGACGGCCGCCCACCGGGCCGGCCGCCGTCCGCGCCGTCTGCACGTTGCTGGTGTAGTTGATGCCGCTGTCGATGATCCCGTACAGCGTCACGCTGCTTTGCGCCAGTGCGATCGCCGGCACTGAATTCAGTACAACCAAACAAACTGAAAGCTTCTTCATCGATCGATCTCCTTCATTTGTTATATGCCCCGGCTCGCCGCCGAATTGCGCGTCATCGTTTCAATGGGTCGGGTTCACCACATCCGACGGTGTGTCGGTGGCCGGTTCTTCGTGAACCCGAAT
Organism: Burkholderia sp. BCC1998; assembly: GCF_905339875.1. NCBI lineage: Bacteria > Pseudomonadati > Pseudomonadota > Betaproteobacteria > Burkholderiales > Burkholderiaceae > Burkholderia > Burkholderia sp. BCC1998. The sequence goes on along the minus strand of NZ_CAJPHE010000009.1, from coordinate 147,967 downwards.
GAAGAACGTCATCAGGAACGACACGACGAGCAGCGCCGCGAGAAACAGCAGCCCCGGCGTCGCGCTCTGCCCCGCGCCCTTGACGAAGCCGATCATGAACGGCCCGACGAAACCGCCGAGGTTGCCGATCGAGTTGATCACCGCGATCGACACGGCCGCCGTCGAGCGGCTGAGGAACAGCGTCGGCAGCGCCCAGAACGGCGACTTGAACGCATAGAGCCCCGCGAGGCTCACGCAGATCATTGCGATCGACACGTACGGGTTCGTCGACAGCCCCGCGCCGAGCAGCGCCGCGGCCGCCACCGCCAGCGGGATCGCCGAATGCAGGCGCCGCTCGCGGCGCCGGTCCGAGCGGCGCGACCACATCACCATCGCGATCGTCGCGACCACGTACGGCACCGTCGCGATGAGCCCGATCTCGGTATGCGTGAGCGTCGACGCGAAACCCTTGATGATCTGCGGCATCCAGTAGCCGACGCCGAGGCTGCCGCACTGGTACACGAAGTAGATGAACGACAGGTACAGCACCTTCGGGTTCGTCATCGTCTTCAGCGAGCTCAGGTGCTGCGCACGCGGCCGCGCCTTGCGGTCGTTGTCGAGCTCGTTCAGCAGCCACGCACGCTCGGCCGGCGTGAGCCACTTCGCGTCGCCGGGGCGGTCGGTCAGGTACAGGAAGCATAGGACGCCGCCGATCAGCGCGGGCGCGCCTTCGAGCACCAGCATCCAGCGCCAGCCGCTCCACTGGAACCAGTGGACGTGATCCATGATCCACGTCGACAGCGGCGCGCCGATGATGTACGACACCGGGATCGCAGCCGTGAACAGCGCGACGGTCGTCGCGAGCTCCTTCGCGCGGAACCAGTAGGTCAGGTACACGATGATGCCGGGGAAGAAGCCCGCTTCGGCCACGCCGAGCAGGAACCGCAGCACGTAGAGCTGCGTCGCGTCCTGCACGAACGCGGAGACCACCGACACGACGCCCCACGTCACGAGGATCCGCGCGATCCACACGCGGGCGCCGAACTTGTTGAGCATCACGTTGCTGGGCACTTCGAACAGGAAGTAGCCGATGAAGAAGATGCCCGACGCGAAGCCGAACGCCTCGCTCGACAGCGCGAGTTCCTTGTTCATCTGCAATGCCGCGTAGCCGATGTTCGCGCGGTCGAGATACGACACGATGTAGAGGACGAACACGAACGGGATGATGCGCCACGCGATCTTGCGCACCAGCGCGCGTTCGTCGATAGGGGTGTGTTGATTCATGAATGTGCGCCGGCGGACCTGCCGCCGGCTGTCTCCTGATGGGGCGGGAAGGATTACGCGCGATGTGCCGAGAACACCATGCAGACCGGGCTGCCCGACGCGACCGAAAAGCCGGTCGGCTTGAGGCGCCCCGTCGCGGCATCGATCGCGAACGCGACGATGCTGTCGCTGTCCTCGTTCAGCGCGTACATGAAGCGGCCGTCCGGCGTGCCCGTCATGAAGCGCGGCGTGCGGCCGCCAGCCGGCTCGGCCGCGACGAACGCGAGATGGCCGCTGGCCGGATCGATGCGGAACACGGCGATGCTGTCGTCGCCGCGATTCGACGCATAGACGAAACGCCCCGCCGGATCGACTTCGATTTCCGATGCGCGGCTGTTGCCGGTGTACGTATCGGGCAGCGACGACACGATCTGCACCGGCGTCAGCGCGCCGTTCGACGACGTGTATCGATAGGTCGTGACGGTCGAGTCGAGTTCGTTGACGACATACGCGAGCGCGCCGTTCGGATGGAACGCGACGTGCCGCGGGCCGGCCGTCTCGCGCGTGACGACGAACGCCGGCTCGGCCGGCGTGAGCCGCCCGTCCCGGAAGCGGAACGTGAACACGCGGTCGAGGCCCTTGTCCGGCACGATCACGAATTGCCCGCTCGGGTCGAACGGATTGAAATGCGGCTTCGCCTGCTTCTGCTCGACGCGGTGCGGGCCGATCGGGCCGTCGAGCGCGACAAGCTGCGTGACTGCCTGCAGCGTGCCGTCCGCGGCGATCGGCAGCACCGCGACGCTCGCGCCGATGTGATTCGACACGACCACGTAGCGGCCGGTCGGGTCGATCGCGAGATGCACGGGGTTCTTGCCCTGCGTGCTCTGCCGGTTCAGGAACGTGAGCTTGCCGGTGGCCCGGTCGACCCTGAATGCGCTGATGTCGCTGAGGTCGCCGTGCACGGTGTACAGGTGTTCGCCGTTCGCGCTCAGCGCGAGGAACGACGGATTCACCAGATCCTTCACGAGCTGCACGAACTCGAGCGCGCCCGTCCCGGCGTCGACGTGATAGACGCTGATCCCGTCGCCGCGGGCGTTTCGTTCGCGCGTGGTGCGCGATCCGACGTAAGCAAACATGGGTGTTCTTCCTTTCAAAGCCTGCGGTGATTCGTCTGCAAAAACCGGCCGGGCGGCCGCGCCGAGGATCGCGAGCGCGCCGAGCGCCGCCGTGTGCCCGATCACGCGGCGGCGCAGCGGATCCGGTCCTGTTCCATCCGGGTCGTGGCCCGTTTTCGTCACGGTCGTCTCCTCAATGTTGGTATGTCGGGTTAGCACTAGATTGCATTTTTACTTGTTAAAGTGCAAAAATACAGTCATGGAAAACACCAACTCCCCCTCGCAAGCCCGGTTGACGGTTGATGGCGCGACGTACCGCTTCGTCGATCTCCCCTGCCAGTTCGGCGCCACGCTGCGCGCCTTGCCCGTGGTGCTGCGCCTGCTGCTCGAAAACGTGATCCGCAACACCGACGGCGACGAGCGGCGCCAGGCGGTCGACGCGATCCTCGACTGGACGCGCCGCGCCACGAGCGAAGCCGAAATCGCGTTCCAGCCGAACCGCGTGCTGATGCACGACACGACCAGCACGCCGGCGCTCGTCGATATCGCCGGCATGCGCGACGCGCTCGCCGAAGCGGGCGCGGACCCGGCGTCGCTGAACCCGGTGCTGCCCGTCGATTCGTCGGTCGACCACTCGCTCGCCGTCGAATACTTCGCGCGGCCGGACGCGGCGCCCGAGAACCTGAAGCTCGAACTGCGCCGCAACGCCGAGCGCTACCGGTTCCTGCGCTGGGCGTCGAAGTCGCTGACGGGCGTGCGCATCCATCCGCCCGGCACGGGGATCATGCACACGATCAACCTCGAGCAGCTGGCGACGGTGGTCACGACGCTCGAGCGCGACGGTGAGCGCTGGGCCGTGCCCGACACGCTGATCGGCACCGACAGCCACACGCCGATGATCAACGGCATCGGCGTGCTCGGCTGGGGCGTCGGCGGCCTGGAGGCGCAGACGGTGATGTTCGGGATGCCGGTGATGCAGCGCATTCCCGACGTGATCGGCGTGCGGCTGACCGGCGCGTTGCGCGCGGGCGTGCTCGCGACCGATCTCGCGCTGACCGTCACGCAGCGACTGCGCGCGATCGGCGTGTCGGGGGAGTTCGTCGAGTTCTTCGGGCCGGGCGTGGCGACGCTGCGCGCCGGCGAGCGCGCGGTCGTCGCGAACATGGCGCCCGAATACGGCGCGACGACCGGCTTCTTCCCGGTCGACGGCAACACGCTCGACTACCTGCGCGCGACCGGTCGCAGCGCAGCGGCGGTCCGGCTCGTCGAAGCGTTCACGCGGCACGCGGGCCTGTGGTTCGACCCGGCGGCCGAGCCGCGCTACACGCGCACGATCGACATCGATCTCGCGACCATCGGCATGCACATCGCCGGGCCGCGCCGCCCGCAGGATTTGCTCGATCATGCGCAGACGGCCGCCGCGCTCGCGCCGCTCGGGTTCCAACCGGCGCATCCGCATCCGACGATGCCGAAGCATCCGGTCGCGATCGCCGCGATCACGAGCTGCACGAACACGTCCGATCCCGCGCTGCTGATCGCGGCCGGCCTCGTCGCGCGCAACGCGCGTGCGCTCGGGCTGAAGGTACCCGCCTGGGTGAAGACGTCGCTCGGTCCCGGCTCGCCAGCGGCGGCCGCGTATCTCGAACGGGCCGGGCTGGTCGACGACCTGTCGGCGGTCGGCTTCGACATCGTCGGATACGGCTGCACGACCTGCATCGGCAACTCGGGGCCGCTGACCGCGCCGATCCGCGCGGCGCTCGCCGACGCGGCGATCCGGCCGGTCGCGATGCTGTCCGGGAACCGCAATTTCCCGGGACGCATCCACCCGGATCTCGACCTCGGCTTCATCATGTCGCCGCCGCTCGTGATCGCGTTCGCACTGGCCGGCGATGCGGAGATCGACGTGAGCCGCGATCCGCTGCAGCACACCGCCGACGGCCGCCCCGTGTATCTGCACGATCTGTGGCCCACGCGCGAAGCGGTCGACGAACTGACCGCCGCGGCCGCCGATCCGCACGACTATCCGCGCGCGTTCGCGCATGCGAGCGCAAATCCGGCCTGGCACGACCTCGACGCGCCCGACGGCGCGCAATTCCCGTGGGATCCGGCGTCGACCGCGCTGCGCCGGCCGCCGTTCGCGGCGGCGTCGCAGGGCAGCCAGCTCGGCACGTACCGCGCGTATCCGCTGCTCGTGCTCGGCGACGACGTGACGACCGATCACATCTCGCCCGCGAGCGCGATTCCGAAGGACAGCTTCGTCGCCGATTTCCTGGTCTCGCGCGGCGACGATCGCGACGACCTGAACGTGTTCGCGTCGCGCCGCGGCAACTGGGAAGTGATGGTGCGCGCCGCGTTCTACAACCGCACGCTCGTGAACCGGCTGCGCGACGGCATGCCGGTCGCGCATACGCTGCACGTGCCGAGCGGCGCCGTGCTGCCGATCTTCGAGGCGGCCGCGCGCTACGCACGGGACGGCGATCCGGTCGTGCTCGTCGCGGGCGAGCGCTACGGCACCGGTTCGTCGCGCGACTGGGCCGCGAAGGGCCAGCGGCTGCTCGGCATCCGCGCGGTGCTGGCGGCCAGCTTCGAGCGCATCCACCGTTCGAACCTGATCGGGATGGGCATCCTGCCGCTGCGCTTCGCCGCAGGCACGCATCCCGACACGCTCGCCCTCCGGCCAGGTGATAAGCTCGAGGTCGACGCGCCGGCCGATGCCCTGACGCCGCGCTGCGCGGTGCCCGTGCGGATCGTGCGTGCCGACGGGCGCGTCGAGCCCGTCGCCGCGACGGCCGCGGTCGAGACCCGTCTCGAATGCGAGCTGCTGCGCTCGGGCGGCGTGATCCCGCTGATATTGCAGAAGAACCTCCCGCCACCGGCGGCTTGACACCGAAGCCGCCGGCGGCGCCCCGAATGCTCAATCCCATGATCGACCGCTCCATTGCGACCCAGATTGTCGAACTGATCAAGACGGAAGGACTCGACGCAGGCACGCACCTGCCCGCGCAGATGCTCGCCGATCGCCTGCGCGTGTCCCGTTCGCCCGTCAACGAGGCGCTCGCGCTGCTGCACGAAAAAGGCATCCTGACACGCGAGCGCAATCGCGGGTTCTTCGTCGCGAAGCCGGTGATCGAGCCGCTGTCGGACGTCGTCGACGAACTTGGGCTCGCCGAAGCGGACGTGGTGACGAGCGTGTATTTCCGGATCGCGGACGATCGCCTGAAAGGCGAACTGCCCGATGAATTTTCCGAGCAACTGATCCGCACGCGCTACGGGCTGACGAATGCGCAGCTCACTGCCGTGCTCGGCCGCATCGCGCAGGAAGGCTGGGCCGAGCGCAAGCCAGGCTACGGCTGGCAGTTCTCGCCGATGCTGACGACGCCGGACAGCCTGCTGAAATCGTACCGGCTGCGCCTCGCGCTCGAACCGGCCGCGCTGCTGGAGCCCGGCTACCGGCTCGAACCGAAGGTGCTGGAGCGGTGTCGCGACGTCGAAAGGCATCTGCTCGCCGGCGGCATCGAGACCGACACCGCCGATCAGTTGCACGAGCGCGGCGTGCGGTTCCACGAATCGCTCGTCGAAGCGTCGGGCAACAGCTTCTTCATCGACACGATCCGGCGCGTGAATCGCGTGCGCCGGCTGCTGTCGTATCGCTCGATGCAGGATCGCGAACGTTACGTCGAACATGCGAAGCAGCATCTGCACGTGCTCGAACTGCTCGAGCGCGAGCGCAACGAAGAAGCGTCGGAAGCATTGCGTCAACACCTGTTGCATACGCTCGATGCGCTGTCGCGCATCAGCGCCATTCTCAAACCCTGAGCGCCGGTGCAGCCGGCGCATCCGATTCCTCGCGAGCCCTTTCATGACCGTCGACCCTTCCGTCCTCTCCGCGTTCACGCCGACCGGCAAGCTGCGCGCGTCGATCAATCTCGGCAACCCGATCCTCGCGAACCGCGACCCGGCGACGGGCGAGCCGTTCGGCGTGTCGATCGACCTCGCGCGCGCGTTCGCCGAGCGGCTATCGGCCGAGCTCGAACTCGTCGTGTTCGATACGGCCGCCAAGTCGGTGCAGGCGCTGACCGAGGAGCGCGCCGATTTCGGCTTCTTCGCGGTCGATCCGCTGCGCGGCGAAACGGTCGCGTTCACCGAGCCCTATGTGCTGATCGAAGGCTTCTATCTCGTGCGCGACGCTTCGCCGATCCGCGGCAACGCAGACGTCGACCAGCCGCACAACCGCGTGGCGGTCGGCAAGGGCAGCGCGTACGACTTGTTCCTCACGCGTGAGCTGAAGGCCGCGCAGATCGTGCGTGCGCCGACGTCGCAGGCCGTCGTGTCGACTTTCGTCGAGCAGCAGCTCGAAGTCGCGGCCGGCGTGAAGCAGCAGCTCGAGGCCGATGCGGCGAAGACGCCGGGCCTGCGCCTGCTCGGCGAGCGTTTCATGGTGATCCGCCAGGCGATGGGCGTGCCGAAGAGCCGCGGCGAAGCGGCCGCGGCGGTGCTCGGCGCATTCGTCGAGGCAATGAAGGCGTCGGGCTTCGTCGCGGAGTCACTGCGGCGGCATGGCATCGTCGGGGCGTCGGTCGCACCGCTGGCCTGATTCGCACACCCGTCAAGTGTTGACGACGACGCCGTCGCGTCAGGTTCGCGCGGCCTGTCGACCACCCGGCGCCACCTGGCACTCGACACTTCGCTCGCGCGGCTGACGTCGTCATCGGCGGGATTCGGCGCGGCACGGTGTTTTGCGAACGACTGCCGGTGCGCACGTTCATGATGCGGCGGGATGTCCCGCTGCTGTTGTGCCGGCGGGAGATCGAGGTGCTGCCGTCGCGGGGTGCGCGGACGATGGCGACGCCGCGGCGCCCGGCCCGGCAGGCGGCTGCGGCGCGGAAGCGGAAGCGGAAGCAGGCGCCGGATTCGGCGGCGACGAGGCGGGTTGGCTCGTGCGGGCACTCCCTGCCGAGCCTGACGCCGCTGATCCAGAAGCTGCTGGTCCTGAGCCCGCTGATCCCGACGCCGCCGACCCCGAACCCACTGCCCCTGAACCCGCCGCTCCCGATCCCGCCGACCCCGAACCCGCCGCTCCCGAACCCACCGCCCCCGAACCCGCCGCTCCCGAACCCGCTGCCCCCGAACCCGCCGCCCCAACTGCCGGCGGCGCACGCAGCCCACCGTCCAGCGCGGTCCTACGGGCGGCCATGTCGGCCTGTTCGGCACTACGCTGGGCGGCGCGATCGGTGGACAGGCGCGCCGCTTCGGCATCCGGATTGATCGTGTTGACGCGGATGCGTTCGACGTCGCCCACGCCCGCCAGCCGGTTCAACGGCACGTAATCCGTACGAAACACCAGTTCGACGCCGCTGCTCAGGTTGAGATCGGCGTGCGAGCTTTCGGTCGTCTGGGTCCGGTCGGTCGACACGTAGCCGATCGTGCTCTGCACATTGGCCTCCGCGCCCCACGGCCCGAAGCGCGCGCCCCCGCTCACGCCCACCGTGTTGCGCGTGTCGAACTGCGAGCCGCGGTCGTTGGCGGCGACACTGCTCGCGTCGATATGGAAATTCATCGCGGCGTTGAGCCGCCCGCTCTCGATGACGATGCGCTGCAAACCCATCTGCACCATCGTCGCGAGCAACTGCTGGCGGTTGCGGGCCAGCACCTGCTGGGCGAGCGGCACCAGGCGCTCGGGATCGGCGGCCGTCACCGCGTCGCCCGGCCCCAATCCCAGCGCGGTGCGCAGCGCCGCTTCCGCCGGCGGGGTCGCGCCCGCGCGCAACGCCAGCCGGGTCGACGCATCGCGCTCGGCCTGCAGTTCCTGCTGGCGCTGGCGACGCTCGTCCGGCGGCAGGCCCGCCAGTTCGTCGGCGTCGTCGGCGGCCTCGTCGTCGCCGGTGACCTCGTAGGCGGTGGGGAAATGCTCGGCCAGCCACTGCCGCGCGCCGGCGATGCCGACGTTGCTGTCCGCGAAGCCTTCGGTGGTCTGCGCGACATTGCGGATCAGGTCGACGAACGCGGTCAGCTGCTGCTGGTTCGAATCGTTCATCGCCTTGAAGACGCCCGTGATCAGCTCGGTCACGAAGCGCGGGAACGACACCGCGTTGAGCACGGCCCGGGTGGTGCCGGCCATCCGGTCGATGGCGGTGCCCGAATACGCCGAGCCCGCGTCCTGCGCGACGGCCAGCGCGGTGCCGGGACGCGCCGCGAGCTCGTCATGATCGACCGCGAGCGAGCCGATCCGTGCCAGTCCGGACGCGAGATCGCGGCGCATGGCCGGATCGAGTGCGCCGAAGCCCTGCTGCGCCGACAGCAGTTCACGGAGACGGTGGCGAACGTCGGGCCGCGGCACCGGCGAACGCGCGAGGTGGGCGGTTGCCGTCATCTCGGCGGCTCCGCCGCGCATCGCGCATTCCGCGTCCCGCAACACGTGAAGCACGGCCAGACGGGCGACGGCACGTCCGCCGCCGTCGGCACCCGGGTTCTGCCGCCCGTCTCGCGACGGCCTGAGCGACGCGGTTCCATGTCAGCTTCCGAGCGCCGCCCACGGGTTCGACGGCGCGGCCGGGCGCGCGGCCGGCGGCACGGCGCGGCCGTCGTCCGGGACGGAAGACACCTGGCCGTCGGGTTTCTCGCCGAGGCTGAGCGTCGCCTCGATCCAGTCGGCGGCGGAGGCGATCACCGGATTGTCGGTGCGCAGCAGCGGCGACGCGCCGTCCAGCGAATCCGCGACGTCCGCCAGCCATGCGATCACGGTCATCCCGGCTTTGCCGCGCCGGACATAGGCGGCAGGCTGGGCCGGCGGCAGCCGCGAAAGCCGGCCGATGCCGGCCACCACGCCCCAGATGTCGCGCGCGGCGAAGCCGTGACGCAGGTCGGCATGGCCGAGGATCGCGAACGCGTCCCTGAGCATGCCGACGATCTCGCCGGCCATGAACGCGGTCACGCCGGTACAGGCGGCGCCGAGATTCTGCGCGAGCGCGCGCGCGGCGTTGCGGACTCGCGCCTGGCGCCCGGGATCCCCGCCCGGGTCGGCACCGGGCGTCTCGTCGAGCTTGTAGAGCGCCTCGCAAAGCACGAGCATGCATTCCTCGAACTGGACGTTGCGCTCGGCATCCGCGGCCGCCGGGCCGTACGCGGTGCCGAACAAGCGTGCATAGAACGCCGCACGCTCGCCGGCCGCGAGCTTCTCGGCGCGGTGACGCCACCAGTTGGCGACCAGCGGCTCCGCGCCGCCGAGATCGACGCCGACGGCGCCGCTCGCCGACAGTCCGGCGAGCGCCTCGACGGCGGGGATCACGCCCGCGGGCTCGAGGTCGGCCGCCAGATAGAGCGACGCGAGCGCCCGCAGCTGCGCCTTGTCGACGCGCGCGGCAACGGGATCGGGAATCGCGATGTCGCCGAGCTCGTCGAGCGCGAACGCGAGGCCGTGCGCGGTCGCGCGCTCGACGAGCCGCTCCCCCGACCGGATGGCCGCCGCGAGCCCGGCATCCGCCGGCGGGACGATGAGCATGCGCGCCATGATTCAGTGCTGCCCGGCCGGCACGCCGGCGGCGGGGGCCGGCTTGTTGGGGTTGTACGGCGTCGAGTTGCCCTGGATCACCGACATCATCTCGGGCGTCGCCATCTTGTCGAGCGGCAGGTAGTCGCTCTTGAAGTTGACGCGGACCTCGCCCGACAGCTTCGCCTTCACCTCGGCCTTCGATTCGCTCGTGTCGTCGAGCGCCGACCCGACCGTGGCCACGTGTTCCTGCTGCCCCTCGAACGCGGCGTCGGCCGAATACGGCGTGTACCAGCTGCCGTAATGGGCATTGAGCGATTCCTTGTATTTCTGGCTCTCGCGGTCGTGCATCGACGCGGTGTAGGTGCGTTTCGCCGTGTCGCTGGCGCGCATGTCGAACACCACCTTGGCGTTGATCGACCCGTCGGTGACGACGATGCGGTTGATGCCGAGCATGACCATCGACGACAGCAGCTGCTGGCGCTGCTTCGCCATCTGCAGCCGCGCGGCGGTGACGAGGCGCAGTTCCGACTTGTCGTCGGACAGGTCGGTCACGGGCGGCTCGAGGTTGTAGTTCCGGCTGATCTCGGCAAGCCGCTGCTGCGCGTTGTCGCCCTGCGCCACCAGCCGCGTCGGGGCCGCCGCCGCGGCCGCGCCGGCGCTGTCCGCGTCGAACGCGTCGGCGCCGTCCTGCGCTTGCACCGACAGCACGTCGGGGAACGAATCGGCGAGATAGTCGCGGCCGGCGCCCTCGCTGATGTTGTCGCTCATGAACTGGGCGGTGGTCTTGGCGACATTGGCGATCAGCTCGCCGTACGCGCGCATCTGCTCGATCGAGCTTTCGACGATCGCCTGGAACACGTTCTTGATCAGGCCTCCTACGAATTTCGGGAAATCGACCTTCTGCACCATCTGGCCGAACTGCTCGACGCCCTGCTTCACCGCGCCGGCCTGGAAGTCCTTGCCGGCGAAGCCGGGATCCTGCGCGAGCTGGCGCTTGGTCGCGGTGACGGGATCGTCGGCCAGCGCCGCGGCGGCCGGCGCCGGACCCGGCTGCGCGAGCGGGTGCGCGAGACCGGTGGTCGGCAGTTCGCCGTTCGCCTCGCGCTCGGCGATTTCGGCGTGCACGCCGTTCGGGTCGGCCAGGTAGGCGAGCACCCGCACCGTATCGGCGGCGATGCGGCGGCGCTCGTCGTCGGGCAGGTCGAGGAATGACGGAATCGCGGTCAGCAGGCGGCGCACCTCGGGCCGCGTCGCGTCGAACGCGGCGGCGCTCGTGGGCGGCCGCACCGGGTGGAGCGCGTCGGGGGGAGCGGGCAGGCGCATGGCTCAGTTTCCCCTGGCCGCAGCCGGTGCCGGCGCGGCGGCCGGCGCCGCCGCCGGGGCTGAAGCCGCAGCGGGGGCGGACGCGGCCGGCGGCGTTTTCGGGCTCGGCAGCACGTTCGGATCGGCGGGCGTCGCGTTGCCGGTGATGGTGGCGATCATCTGCGGCGTCGCCATCTTGTCGAGCGGCAGGTAGTCGCTCTTGAAATTGACGTCGACCGCGCCGGACAGCTGGATCTTGGTCTGCATCGCCGCGTTGCTGGTTTCCGACGCGGCCGTCGACGCGGTGATGATCGGCTTGTTCTCGTATTCGTAGTCGCCCTTCGCGTAGTAGTCGGCGCTGTACTGGCGGCCGTTGTCCTTGTCGTTGCTGGAGTCGTACTTGCCGCCGCGATCGTAGGTGCCCTTGCCGGCGTAGGTCGACTGGACGTTGCCGTCCTTGTCGCGGGCGAGGTCGACCGCGGTGGCGCTGCGTTGCTTGGAAAGCGTGTCCTGCGCGCGCACGTCGTAGATGATCTTCGCGGAGATCTTGCCGTCGGTGACGACGATGCGGTTGATGCCCATCAGCACGATCGACGCCAGCATCTGCTGGCGCTGCTTGGCGAGCTGCATCTTGAAGCGGTTGACGATCGCCAGCTCGGAGGCCTCGTCCGACAGGTCGAAGGTATCGCCGTCGCCCATCTGCAGGCGCGCGCGCACGGTCTTCGACGCTTCGTCCGGGTCGACCCCGTCGCGCACCTGCACGCGCGGGCTCGGCGTGTCGCCGCTGTCGTCCATGCCGATCTCGAACAGGTCGGGAAACTGGCCGACCATATGATCGCGCGCCTGGTTCTCCGTCACATGTTCGTCGGCGAACTGGCCGAGCGATTTCGCCACCTGCGCGATCATTTCCTGATACGCCTTCATCTGCTCGATCGAGCTGTGCGTGATCGACTGGAACACGCCGCTGATCAGGCTCGCGACGAAGGTCGGGAACTTGACCTGGTTCAGCAGCTCGCCCGCAACCGCCGGGCCCTCGTGCGCGGCCGCCGCGGTGAACTTGGACTTGCCGATGCTGTCGACGGCCTGGTTGTGCGTCGAGAAATCCGCCTCGTGCGCGGCATGATCCGTGTTGTCGTCGAGCGCGCGCGCCGGCGCGGTGCCGACCCCGCCCGGAATCTCGTGGCCGGCGAACCCTTCGGGCCGCGCGAGGTAATCGGCGATCAACGCGGTGTTGCGCGCGATGTCGCGGCGATCGGCGTCGGGCATCGCGTTGAACGCCTGCGACCGGGTCAACATCTGCGCGACGCCTTGGCGCACCTCGTCGGCGGGCACCGGCGGCGTGTGACGCGGAGCGGCCGCCGCGGCGCGCGGCGGCGGCGGCGCGATCGGCGTGGAACGGGCAGCTTGCGGGAACATGGCGACCTCGCGGGAAACGCGTGACGAAGCGATTCGGATTCAGTTGGCCTGGGCGGGCGCGTCCACAGGCAGTTCGAACTCGATGGGGCGCAGGTAGAGACTCACGCGTGCCGGGCAGGCCGCGTCCGTGCGCAGGCTGATGATCGAGAAGCGGCCCGGCCAGTGCGCGTCCTCCGGCGTAAACGCCCCCATCCAGCGCTCGAGCGCCTGCAATCCGCGCGGACGCTCGGCGAGCCCCATCGTCAGCAGGCTGAGGAACGCGGGCGGCACGTCGGGGATCGCCGACAGCAGCACGTAGAGTTCGAAATCCGGCCCGTCCGGGCCGAGCCCGAACGCGAGCAACGCGCCGTGCGGCGGCAGGTCGAAGCGCCCGCCGAGCACCAGCCCCAGGAGCTGCATGATGCCGGGCAGCCGATGGCCGATGCCGAGCGCATCCATGACCGGCTGCAGATCGGCGAGCCGCAGCGCGCGGGTACACGCGAACGTGAGCCGCTGGCCGCCGAGATCGCGCTGGGCCGCCATCGTGGTGAAGAGCGGCTTGAGCCCCGGCACCATCTGCAGCGCGGCCTGGACGATGCCGGACAGGTCGCGGGGCAGGTTCTCGATCGTGCCGGCGTCGCCGGGCAGCTCGTAGTACACCTTGGACGCATAGAGCCCGTCGCGGTCATAGCTGGAGCCGAAGAACGCGCCGTAGTCGAGGTTGCCGCCGGGCCGCGCGAAGCCCCGGAACGGCTCGCTCGCCTGGTCGAACCAGTGCAGCGCCTCGCGGCCGATGAAGTCGCGGATCAGCTTGCGCATTTCACGGGTCGACTCGTCGCGCCGGTCGATCGCCGACGCCTCCGGCGGCAAGGGCTCGATCGTGAAGCGCAGCTTGCCCGGCTGGCTTTCCGAGAAGCTGGGCTCGAACGGCACCGCCATCGGCATCAGCGCGTTGTCGCGGAACCGCAGATCGTCGGCGCCGTCGCCGAAGGTGCGCAGGAACAGGTCGCGCGACGGCGCGAATGGATCGGCGGTGCCGAGGCTTCGCGCGGCGCTTTTCAGGCGGCGTTCGACCCGGGCGACGACCGGTTCGCGGATTGAGGTCAGGGGCATGGCTCGGCTCCGGCAGGGTTCGAAAATGGCGCGGCACACGCGACGCCGCTTCAGTGCGGACGGTTCGAGTAGTAGCTCGCGCCGTTGTGCGTGCCGACACCGTAGCCCGCCTTCACCGGCACGCCCGCGCCGAGGCCGACGCCGGCGCCGATGTCGCCGACGCCGTCCAGCATCTCGCGCGCCATCGCCGGGATCGGCACCGGCTTCGAGGTCATCTGCGGCGCCTCGCGCGGCTGCGAGAACTGCTCGATCTGCGTATCGGTGGTCGCGGTATCGGCCAGCCACAGCTCGCATGCGTTGACCAGGTCGTAGTCGGTAGGGTCGACGGTCGACTTGTGGTTCGACGAGACGTCCGGGTTGGCGATCTGGTCGATGCTGAGCAGCGGGCCGGTCGCCTTGTTGACGCGATCGACGTTGTTGGCCAGCCACGCGGTGATGATCGTGCCGCAGGTCGCGAGCGTGCGATAGCGCGAGCTGGTGCGCGCGCCGCCCAGGTCGTAGGTCGCGACCTGGTCGATCACCTGCCACATGTCCTTCGCGCCATAGCAGCCGCGGATCTCGGGGTCCTGCAGCAGGTCGATCATGAACTTGACCTGCGACTGGATCTCGCGCGCCGCGTAATGCGCCATGCCGTAGCCGTGCAGCGACAGGTTGCCGGCGAGATCGCGGGCGGCCTTGCGCACCTGCTGGTGGTTGATCGGGTTCGGCACGCTCGCGCGCAGCAGCGAGTCGACCTCGGTCTGTCGCACGAACGACGACACCGACGACACGAAGCGGATCCACAGGTCGTTGAACTCGCGATTGCCGGCCGTGTTCGGATCGCCGCCCGGCACGCCGAGCGTGATGGCCGCGAAGTTCTTGCGCTCCTGCTCGGAGATGCGGTTCGGCGTTTCGCGCCAGTAGCGATAGAGCAGCTTGCCGGCATTGCCCGGGCCGATCGGCAGCGTGCCGTGCTGGAACTGCTCGACGATGCGGTCGACCACCTGGAACACCTTGAGCTCGTCGAACATCGCGGCGACGATCATCGGGCCCATCACGCGCACGTTGTCGGCGACGATGTTCGCGTCTTCCAGATCCTCGAGGTTCGGCAGGTCGATGCCGAGATCGGCGATCGCGTCCTCGCCGCCGATGTTCTGGACGGTGTTCAGCTCCTCGTTGATGCGGCGGCGCAGCTGCGGCTCGTCGGCCTGGATCTTGCGGGCCTGCAGGCCGCGCATCACGCGCGCGAATTCGGTGGTGACCACGCCCGGCTGCTCGCCGCCGCGGCCGTCGGGATCGCCCTCGATGCACAGCAGCGCCAGCACCCGCTGCGCGAGCCCACCGTACGAATTGGCCTCGCCCACCGCCGCGAAGAACTGGCGGGTAAAGGCGTTCATCAGCACGTTGTCGCCGTCCGGCACGGTCTTGCCGCCGTCGACCTTCACGGGCGGCGGCGTGGCCCCGTCCACCGTGAGGATGCCCAGCACCAGCGCGACGAGCGTGATCGACACGGCCTCCGGGTCCGAGCCGTTCGCGCCATTGGCGCCATTGGTGCCATTGGCACCGTTGGCGCCGCTCACGTCGCCCGCGTCGAACACCAGCTGGCCGTTGACTTCGGAGAGCAACGGCGGATTCACCAGCGACTTGCTGGCGAGCAGTTCGCGGGTGGCGACGAACAGCGGATCGCACACCTGCGGCACGCCGTCGGACGGCTTCGTGTCGTAGACGACCGCGAGGATGGCCTTGCACAGCGCGAGCTGCTCCCGCTCGGCGGCGACCGGCGGCCGCTTCAGCGACTCGAGCCGGTTGACGATATCGACCAGCCCGTCGCGTGCCCGGGTCTCGAGGTCGACGAGGTCGAGGAAGCGGACTTGATTGTTGACATGAAACATTTAACTTCTCCTTGAAATCCGGTCGGTTCGGGGGAGTGAGCGGAATCCCGTGCGCCAGTCAGCCGTCGTCGGCACGGCCGTCCTTGCCCGTGCAACCGTCGTCGCCCGCCGCTTCGTACGCGTCGATGCGGCCGGACAGCGCCTGCAGCGCCGCCGCCGCGTCGAGAATGCCGGCGCCGCAGCCGTCGGCCGCGCCGGGCGCGAACGGGCGCGCGGTGGCGACGACCAGGTCGCGTACCGTCGCGCCGTCGAGCGGATAGGCGCGGCGCTGCGCGTACGCGACGAGCAGCGCCGCGGCGCCTGCGACGAACGGCGCGGCGAAACTGGTGCCGGTCGCGAGCTGATAGGCCTCGATCGCGCTCGTCAGCACCCGTTCGCCCGGCGCGCACAGCGCGACGTGCGGGCCGCGCGTCGAGAACGGGGTCGGCCGGCCGTCGTCGCCGACGGCGCCGACCGCGATCACCTGCGGATAGGCGGCGGGCCAGTAGCGGGTCACGGCGCCGTTGTTGCCGCTCGCGGCCACGAGAATGCAGCCGCGCGCGGCGGCATACGCGACCGTGTCGGCGTGCGGTTTCGGGCGGTTGGCGGCGATCGTCGCGTCGTCGGTGCCGAAGCTCATGTTGATCACCTTCGCGCCGAGGTCGACCGCGAGCTTGAGCGCGCGATCGAGGTCGGCGATCGCGCCGAGCCCGATCGCATGCGCCTTGCCCGGCAGGCGGGCGGCCGCCAGCGCGCGCATCGGCAGGATGCGGCAGTCGCCGCCGAGCCCGCGCGGCATCGCCACGCCTTCGGCGGCGATGATGCCCGCGCAGCCCATGCCGTGACCGACGAAGCGGTCCTCGGGAAAATCGCCGCGATGGCCGTGACCGCTCAGCAGCTGCACGCCGGGCGACAAGTCACCGGGCTCGAGACGCACCGTATCGGCGCCCGCGCGGAAGGCATGCGCGAATTCGGGATGCTGGCGCGCGATGCCGCTATCGATCAGACCGACCGTGACGCCGCTGTCGCCCGGCTCGATCGCGTGCGCGGCGGCCATGCGCACCAGCGCGCGCGCATCCTGCGCAACCCGCGCGGCCGGCGGCACGGGCGCCAAGCGGCCGGGCGCGTCCATCGGGACCGTCGCCACGTAGTTGGGCGTCACGCTTTCCACGGTCGCGAGCTGGGCGAGCGAGTCGCACAGCGCACCGATCGGCGTGCCCGCCGGCACGCGCAGCAGCAGCGTGCGGGCCATGCCGGTCGTCTGTTCGATCGCGTCGTAGCCGAGGTGCGCGTGCCCGGGCACCCAGCGCCCGGCCGCCGCGCTGAACGGGCGCACCGCGAGAAAGCGGCCGGCGAACGCAACCAGGATGCGGTCGACCGGGCCGCCGTCGATGCATTGCGCGGCGGCCAGCGCGCCGCGCGTCACGTCGCGGATCGACGGCACGTGCTCGGGCGCTTCGCCGAGCGCCAGCTTGACGAGCAGGCTGGTCGGCAGGCTGAACTGACGCTCGCCGGGCGATGCCCACGGCGTGCCGAGTGCATGGATCGTCATGGCCGCGCCTCCTCCTGGCCGGGCACGGCGGCCAGGGTCATGGGCCTGGCCGCGGGCGCCGACGGCGGCGCGAATGCGCTCAGGTCGAACGCCAGCGCGGCGGCATGGCGGCTCGTCGGCGAGACGGCGAGTTCGCCGGCCCACTGGTCGCGGCCGGGCGCGAGCAGCAGCTCGTCGTCCGCCGATTGCAGCACCGCGACCGGGCGATTGCCGATCCGCACCAGCGGCGCGTGCGTGCCGTTGACGAGATTGCGCCCGATCACGCGCAGCAGCGGCGCCGCATCGGGCTGCGCGTCGGTGGCGGGCGCCACCGGCTCGATCCGCTCGACGCTCGGCGCGGACGCTCGGTCGAGCGCCCGGCGCAGCCGGTCCACGGACAGGTTGGTGACGCGGCCGATCGCATGCACCATGTCGCGCTGCTCGGCCTGCCGAAATTGCCGGACCGTGCGCACGCCGGCCCATTCCAGCCGCTTGCGGTCCTCGGCCGAGAGCTCGTCGCCCAGCGCGTCGAGCGGCTGGTCCTTGCTGTCCTCGGACAGCGCGATCGCGTTCTCCTCGATCGCCGGCCGCGTGATGGTCGTGAAGACGAGATGGAACGTGCTGCTGTCGGTGTCGCCCGGGCCGGCGGGACGAATCCACACCTCGCTTTCGACGAATTCGACATGGGCGCGCAGATCGAGGTTGACGTCCTTGATCGCGAAGGTCAGCGGCAGGTTGAGGTTGCGCGCCTTGATCGCCATCGCCGCCTGCGCGTTGTCGAGCTGGCTCTGCACGGCCTGGATGAAATCCTCGAGGCGCAGGCTGGCGTTGCTGTTCATCGCACCGCTCCGTCGACCGGCACGGCTTCGAGGACGATCGCGAGCCGCGCCGGCTCCGCATCGAAGGCCGTGCGGGTCAGGAACTGTGGCAGGTCGCCGACCAGCTCGATGCCGTCGGCGCCCTGCGCGATGCGCAGGTCGAGCGGCAGTTCCATCGCCATCGAGCGCACCCGCAGCCCTTGCGCCGCGCCCGCGGCCAGCTGTCCGGCAACGTCGGCGAACGCGCCCAGCGTCTCGCCCAGCGGCCGCGGCGCAATCATGTGGGTTCTCCTCGTGCGGATGCGGGTGCGGGTGCCGCCGGCGCCGCCGGTGCCGACGAAGCCGATGAGGCCGACGGGGCGGCGGACGCGGCCGGCAGCGCAGGCGCGGCGGCGGGCGCCTGCGTCGCGGCGGGAACGGGCGCCGCCACCGGCGCCGCAGGCTGGGCGGCCGTCGCCGCCGGCGGCGCGATCCGCGCCGCCGGCCGGCTGTGCCGCTCCAGCAGATTGCGCGACGCCTCGTCGACGAAACGGTCGAGCGGCAGCGTCTCCGATGCGAAATTGATGCTCACCTTTCCGGTCAGCGTCGCCTTGAGATCGGTGTCGGTTTGCGCATTGACCGCAACGGTCGAGACCGTGGTGACGACATCGCCCGACGTTCCCCGTCCGCCCCAGGTCGTCTGCCCCGACGACGGGTCGTTCGACGTCGCATACTGCACGGCGGCGCGATCGCGCGCCTTGGCCTGGAAATTGAGGCTCGCCGCGATCGTCCCGTCCTTGACCACGACCCGCTGCATGCCCAGCAGCACCATCGTCGACAGCGTCGACAATCGATGCTGCGCGACGCGCTCGCGGGCGCGGGGCAGCACCACCGATTCGAGCGTCTGGGTATCGAACGCGCTCTCGGCCGCACCGAAATCGGCGAGCCACGCGGGCGCGGGGGCCGCGTCGTCGTCGCCGGGCCGGACGACCGGCGCGAGGCGGTAATCGCCGCCGTCCTGCGTCAGCGTCACGTCGTGCGGATACTGCTCGACCAGCCACGCGCGCGCCTGCCCGTCGGTCACGTTCTCCTGCGTGAACTGGTCCAGCGGCTTGGCCACCGCGCCGACCAGGTCGGCGAAACTCTCGACCTGCTTGATCGAGCTGTCGACGATCGCGTCGTAGGTGCCATGCACCAGGCTCGCGACGAAGGTCGGAAAGTCGATCGCATCGGCGAGCGCCGCCGCACGTCGGCCGATGGCGTCCGTCGCCTTCTCCTTGGCGGGCGCCGACCCGCCCGGGGCCGCGGGCACCGCGCCGCCGGCCGGCATCGCTTGCGGCAATGCGCCGTCCTGCCTGCCCGGGTCGCCCGATCCGGACCCGTCGACGATCTCGCGGCCGAACGCGTCGCGAGCAAGAGCCACCGCGGGCGTGAGCGCGCCGCGGGGTGGCGGAGGGGGAATGTGGCGGGCCATCGCGCGTGTCCCTCGGGGTCAGGCGGGTTGCAGTTCGCGCGGCGCCGGCTGCGTGCCGCTGGCCGGAAGCGGCGGCGCGCCGTCGGCGCCGTGCACGATCTGGAAGCGGCCGTCGCCGTTCAGCGTCACCTCCGTCACGCCAACCTGGTCCTCCTCGCCGGCATGCCGGAACGTGGTGGCGATGCGCAGCTTGACGCTCGCCCGTTCGGCGGTGCCGGAACCGTGGCCGATATCCGCGCGCACGAACGCGCTCCAGCCGTCGAGCATCTGGCCGTGGTCCGCGGCAATCGTCACGTCGCCGACCGCGCCGCCCTGCCACGCCCAGTCGATCGACACCGGCGCCGACGTGCGGCCGCTCGGCCCTTCGATGTACGGCCAGTCGTCGAGGGTGATGCGCTGGCCGGCCATGCGCGGCTGCCCGGCGCCGCCCGCCAGCGCATTGGCGGGCTGGACCAGCCCGGCGAGCTGCGCGAGATCGTAGCTGCGCCCGTCGCGGCTCTCGGTGCGCCGGGTCAGGCTCACGCCGAAGCCGAACTCGCCGCCCGCTGCCGGCGGCTCGACGCCGAGCGCGTAGCCCGCGCCCGCCGCGCTGCCGCGATTGATCGTGTGGCCGAACGTGCCGCCCGAATGCATCAGCTGGATCACGCCGATGCCGGCCGCCGCCTCGTATTCCGACACGAAATCCTCGTAGGTCATGATGTAGCGGCTGCCGGTCGAGTGGGTCGGCGGCAGGGTCCGTGCGCCGGGATGACCCGGCGTGCCGACCACGCGGTCCAGCGGATCGGTGATCCGCACGAAATACGCGTCGCCGCTGCGATACATGCCCGTCACCACCACCGCATGGAAGAAGTTGACCGGCGCGCGCACGACTTCGGCGACCCAGATCGGCCCGTTCGCTTCCAGCAGCCGCCGAAAGCCTTCGGGCGCGAAGCACGCATTGGGTTCGACCGTGAGCGTCGACACCCCGGCGAACCCCGCCACCTCGGCCGGCGCCAGGCCATCGCGCATCTGGCGCTCGAGGCTGATGCAGCGCGCGAGCAGCGTCGGGTCGACGCTCTGGTTGTCGCGCCAGCCGATCACCATCGACGCGGCCGTCGCCCAGCAGCCCATGTCGGTGGGCTGCGGGGTCAGTTGCACCTCGTCCCAGTTCACCGACCAGTCGTCGGCGCCCAGCGCGCGCGCGGCGCCCGCGGCGACCGACAGCGCCTGGCTCGTGCCGAAGAAGCCGCGGCTCGGGATCGGCGCCTTCAGATGGCCGACATACGCGAGCGTTCCGGGGGCCATCGTGCCGGTCGACAGGCTGGCGAGATCGCCCGGCGGCACCCAGTGCGGCGGCACGCTGACGATCGGCCTGCCCGCGTCCTGGAACGACTGGGCGACCAGCTGCGAGCAGAAGAAGTTGTCGGTGTCGGCGCCTTCGCCGAGCTCGATGCGGCCGACGAAGCGGCGGCAGCGCTCCGCCGCGTCGCCCGACAGCAGGTCGCACGCGTGGCGGTCGATCAGGTAGCTGCCGCAGCGGACCAGCCCGACGTAGTTGAAACCGCGATCGAGGTAGCGCGCGGCGGCATCGGCAACCTGCTGCCGCTGCGTATCGGTCAGGCCCGGCACCCGGAACGCGACCGCGAGGCGCGCGTCGGCCAGCGCGTCCGCGAGCGGGCGCAACTGGACCCCGCCGGGAATCGCCTCGATCACCTGCCCGCCCTGGCCGACGTAGAGCATCGCGTGGCTGACCTCCGCACCCGAGCCGGCACGAATGACGCCGGAGCCCGGATTGCCGGTGGTGCTGAGAATGATGTCGCCGATCTCCAGCGCGTCGGTGCCGATCGACAGGCCGCCGACGCCGGGATCGAGCGGAATGTCGTCGCCGAGGCCGCGCGCGGCGAGGCCCAGCGCCTGGCCGGCCGACTGCGGCTGGCAGGTGCGGCTGGTGACCAGCCGCATGAAGTAGTCCCAGTCCCAGTTGCCGTCGGGGCACGCGGTATGGCCGGTCGAGGTGTCGGCCTCGCGATGGCCCATGATCGTCGTGCGATTGACCGGCAGCTGATACTTGTCGCACAGCGACGCGACCAGCGCCGCCGAGGTTTCGTACTGGAGCTGGGTCGGCGCCAGCGCATCGAAATGCTGGACCGTGCCGTTGCGACGCGGGTAGTCGGCGCCGCCGCGCTTCACCGCGATGTGTTCGATGCCGATGCTGCGCTGGTTCGAGCCCTTGCAGTGCCACGCCGTGTCGGCCTCGGAGACGAACTGGACAACTTCGCCCTCCTGCCCGACCAGGTAATGCGAACTCACCTTCGACGACGCATTGGTGAAGGTATTCACCACCTGCTGGACGGTGGGGACGTCGGCGATGTGGATGATGATGCGGTCGATCGTCTTGCTGCCGCGCCCCTCGTCGAAATTCGGGCTGGCCGCGGTGCGCGTGACGAGACTGTTCTCGCGCGCGCCCAGCGCCAGCGCACTGGCCGTCGCGGACGGCTCGGCGGCCGCCGCATCGTCGTCGCTGTACGGCGGCGTATCGATGCCGTAGGCCTCCGGGTCGGCGCTCAGGCCGCGCGCCCACGCGAGCGACGACGACGAGGTGGCGATCGTGCCCGCCGCGGCGCGCGAGACGCCGACGAAGACGCTCACCGGGCTGCCGACGCTGACGCCGGCCGACAGCGTGACGCCGACGAATTCGCCGCGGGCGTTGAACAGCGCCGAGATGCCGCCGGCCGGGGCTTCGCCGACCATCACGCCGACCGTCGTGCCGGTGCCCGCGAAATCGTCGATATGGCCGCGCAGCAG
Source organism: Burkholderia sp. BCC1998 (assembly GCF_905339875.1). Lineage (NCBI taxonomy): Bacteria > Pseudomonadati > Pseudomonadota > Betaproteobacteria > Burkholderiales > Burkholderiaceae > Burkholderia > Burkholderia sp. BCC1998. The sequence goes on along the minus strand of NZ_CAJPHE010000009.1, from coordinate 125,875 downwards.
GCTGATCTGGCCGGTGAGGCTCGCCGACACGATGTAGCCGAAGTCGAGCTCGCCCGACACGAAGACGCCGATGTCGTCGCCATTGGCGTCGAAGATGAGGCCGACCGCGCCCGCGCCCCCGGATTCCAGCCCGGCGCCCGCACCCGCGCCGATCGAGACCGACAGGCCGTTGCGCATCGCGACCGGCAGCAGCAGCATCAGCGACGCGGTGGCCGGATTCGCGCTCAGTATCGCGCGCAGCGCGGCCCGCTCGACGGTCGAGAGCTTGCGCGGCCGCGGCCAGGTGAAGCCGCGGCGTTCGCCCGCGAGGCGGAACCCGGCATCGTCGCTCATCCCCTGCGACACGGGTGCCGGTGCGATGGCGGGTGCCGGTGCGACGGCGGGTGCCGATGCGATGGCGGGTGCCGGTGCGACGGCGGGTGCCGATGCGACGGCGGGTGCCGGTCGCGCGGCCGATGCCGACGCCGGCGCGGCGGGCGTCGCGGCGCCCGGCGTTGCGGCATTGAGCGGCGGAAGCGGGCCGAAGCCGTCGTCGTAATGGACGTCGTGGTGCGGCGCAGCGCCCTCGACGGCCGGCTGCGGCGCGGCGGGGGCGGCGCCCGGCGCGCCCGGTGCGGCCGGCGCCGGCACGGCGGTCGCGCCCGGCCGCGTGGCGTCGCCCGCCCAGTTCAACAGCGGACTCCTGACGGCGGCGGTGCCGCGCGTCGGAAACACGCGAACCCGGCGCAATCCCCGGTCGCTGAGCCCCGACAGCGACACGTACGGACTGTCGGCATTCGGCAGGACGTCGACGGTCCACGCATCGGCAGCGGGCGACGCCGCGGTGGCGAGGCCGAACCACAGCCGGCTCGCGCCCGCGAAGCGCGCCAGCACGGCAGGCGGCACCATGAACACCGCTTCGCCGCGCGGGATCGCCAGCAGGCCGTCCTCGCGGCTGGTATAGAACGTCGACGACGTGCGCCCGTCCTTGCGCGTGAACAGCGCGGGATCGGTGGCGATCACCAGTTCCGCGACGCACGGCGCGTGGCCGACGCGAATCGTGAAGCCCAGCATCGGGAAACGGTCGGTCAGGACCATGCGGTTGGGATGGAGTTGCGCTGCCATGTCGTGTCCTCAGCTCTGGTTTTGATCGGGCTCGTCGCGACGGCCGCCGAGCATCGGCTTGCTGCGCGCATCGATCGCGCGCCGTTCGAATTCCTGCGGGGGAAGCATCTCCAGATCCGGTTCCGGGTCGCCGATGTCGGGGATTTCGTGGTGTGTCGCTTCGAACTGGGCGATCGCGCGCGCCAGCAGTTGCGCGAGCAGCTTCGCGTGCACCGGGCTGATCGCGACGCGACTCATCAACTGGACGTTGCCGGACTGCGGCTCGACCTGCCCGGCATCGATCAGGAACTCGAACGCGTTGTGCCCGACCTCGAAATAGTTCGCATAACTGGCGAGCAGCGGCCGTGGCTGGCCGGCCGGCTGGGCCGGCTCCGGCGGGGCGTCCTGGCTTGGCTCGATGACGTGCACGACGGCCTCCTTGCATGGCGACGGGCGGTCTGTCCGTTCTGCTTCGCAAGGAGCGGGCCAACGCGGGTGCGCCGGCGCAAGCGCATGATTTGCCGTGGAATTTCCCGGCCGGTGCGGGATTCGGGAACGCTGCCGGGCTGTACCATGTGACAGCCCGGCTGTCACACCGATGCAGTGTTGCCGGCGTCCAGGTTGTACTTGGCCAGCTTGCGGTACAGCGTCATGCGCGACCAGTTCATCTGGCGCGCTGCTTCCATCTTGTTCCAGTTGGTCTGGCGCAGGACCGAGACCAGCCGCTCGCGCTCATGTTCACCGGCGGAAAAGTCCTGCAGGAACAGCCGGCGAAACGCCGGCGGCAGGTCGCCCAGCCCGAACGGGCGCCCTTCCGGCGCATCGATGAACAGTGCCTCGACCAGGTTGCGCAACTCGCGCACGTTGCCCGGCCACCGGTAATGCCGCATGCACTCGAGCAGGGCGGGATCGGGCCGCCCCACCCGCATCGCCCGCTGCAGGTTGTGTTCGGCGACGAAGTGATCGACGATCGGCGCGATGTCCTCCGGCCGTTCGCGCAGCGGCGGTATCTCGATGCGCGCGACGTTCAGGCGATAGAACAGGTCGGCACGGAAACGGCGTTCCGCGACCAGGTCCTCCAGGCGTTCGTTGCTCGCCGCCACGATCCGGACGTCGACCGGGCGCCGGCGCAGCGAGCCGACCGGCATCACCGTGCGATCCTCGAGCAGGCGCAGCAGCTTCGCCTGGACGGCGAGCGGCATCTCGCTGACTTCGTCGAGGAACAGCGTGCCGCCGTCGGCCTCGACGAAGCGGCCGGGAAACGCGTGCTGGGCGCTGGTGAACGCGCCGCGCTCGTGGCCGAACATCTCGGATTCAAACAGGCTGTCGGGCACGGCGGCGCAGTTCACCGCGATGAACGGCTTGTCGGTCCGGGTGCTGAGCCGATGGACGGCGCTGGCGACGCGCTCCTTGCCGGTGCCGGTTTCGCCGGTCACGAGCACCGTCGTATCGGTGCGCGCGACCTTCGCCAGATAGCGGCGCAGGTCGGTCATCGCCGGGCTCGAGCCGTGCAGCCCGAGTGACGTCGCGTGAATGCCTCCGGTCGTGCTCATGCGCGCGCCGCCCGGCTAGCGAACCGTTGACGGATGATGCGCAGCCCCGATGTTCATCGCCACTTCCCCCCCGCTGGATGTTGAGGAACAAGACAACCATCCTCGATGGCGATTGTTGGCACGCGTTTAATTAGTACTGTGATGCGTGTTGAATGGAGAGCCGCGTGTCACGGCGCCGGCCGATAACCAGTGTAGTTTCAATATGGAGATTCGTACAACCTGCCGACTACGCAATAACAAATATGTCATTTCACGCATTTTCATCAATTCATCCGCAATCGGGATGACGAACGGAAAGCCCGTCGCGGAATTCGGAGAATGCGTGTCGTTCACGAAGCGGGATCGGTGACTTCGCCAGTCGCGTACGTCGGTTGCGGTGAGGATGTGGCGCACGTGTCTGATGCGCGCGGAGACGGCGAGCCGCGTCGGGTTTCCGTGCCGCTCGATCGGCATGAACTGCCCGAGCGTCGAAACTCGAACCCGCAGCCTGCCGCCTCGCTGACGCATTCGCGCACGCTGCCATCGTCAATCGCGCAGATAGCCGTCGGTCGCCGAGTCCCGCATCCGGAACGACGCGAGCGCGGCAATCGCCCCCAGTGCACTCACGTACCAAAAGAATGCGGATTCGATACCGGCTGCCTTCAACGAAAGCGCCGCATACTCCGCCGACCCGCCGAATGCCGCATTGGCAATCGCGTAAGGCAACCCGACACCGAGCGTCCGCACTTCCGCCGGAAACATCTCGGCTTTCACGAGACCGCTGATCGAGGTGTACAGGCTCACGACCGCCAGCGCGGCGAGAATCAGGACGAAAGCCCACAGTGGATCGTGGACGGACTTCAGCGCCACCATCACCGGAACCGTGCCGACCGTTGCACCGACGCCGAACATCAGCATCGACGCCCGGCGCCCGATCCGGTCGGACAGCGCGCCGAACGCCGGCTGCATCACCATGAACACGACGAGCGCGGCGGTCATGATTGCACTCGCGGTCTTCGCCTGCATTCCGACGGTGTTGACGAGGTACTTCTGCATGTAAGTCGTAAACGTGTAGAACACCAGCGAGCCACCGGCAGTGAAACCCAGTACCGTTACCACGGCCCGGCCGTGCCCGCGCAGTCCTTTCAGCGTGCCCGCATCGGCCCGGTTGCGCGCATGCGCGGTCGTGGTCTCGTCGAGCGAACGACGCAACCTCATCGCGACAACCGCGCCGAGTGCACCCAGCGCAAACGGAATGCGCCAACCCCATGCGATCAGCTGATCGTGCGAAAGCCACTGCTGAAGCGCGACTACCACGACCAGGGCGAGCACCTGCCCGCCGATCACGGTCACGTACTGGAACGACGCGAAAAAGCCGCGCCGTCCCGGCTCGGCGATCTCGCTCATGTAGGTCGCGCTGGTGCCATATTCCCCGCCGACCGATAGCCCCTGCATGCAACGCGCGGCGAGCAGCAGCGCCGGAGCGAGCGCGCCGACTTGCGCGTACGTCGGCAGCACGGCGATCGCCAGCGACCCGCCGCACATCATCAGCACCGACAGGACCATCGCCCGCTTGCGGCCATGGCGATCGCCGATGCGCCCGAACAGCCAGCCGCCGACCGGGCGCATCAGAAAGCCGGTCGCGAACACGCCGGCCACATTGAGCAGCTGCGTCGTCCTGTCACCGGCAGGAAAGAACGCATGCGCAAAGTACAACGAGCAGAACGAATAGACGAAGAAATCGAACCACTCGACCAGGTTGCCCGACGAAGCGCCGACGATCGCCCGAATGCGTCGCCGGGAATCCGCCGGCGCGCCGACCGCGTTCGGCCGCAGGGTATTGGTTTCCATTGCTTGGTGTCTCCAGATCCATGTTGTCCCGCGGTCCGGTCTGATGCCGCGTCGGGAGGATTTGCGTACCGCTGCTAGCGCATCACGAACGGATTCCCCGTCGGCGCGCCCGTGTTGATCCACACGCACTTCGTCTGCAGGTATTCGTCGATCGCGCCGATGCCGTTCTCACGTCCGAGCCCCGAATCCTTGTAACCGCCGAACGGCGACATGAAGCTCACCGCGCGATACGTGTTCACCCACACGGTGCCCGACTCGATGCGCTCGGCCATCCGGAACGCGCGGCCGATGTCGCGCGTCCACACGCCCGCGCCGAGCCCGAAGCGCACGTCGTTCGCGAGCGCGACGGCCTCCTCTTCCGTATCGAAGCGGATCACCGACAGCACCGGCCCGAATACCTCTTCCTGCGCGATGCGCATGTCGTTGCGCACGCCGGTGAAGATCGTCGGCTCGACGAACCAGCCGTTGCCGCATTCGACACGCGCCGCCGCGTGGCCGCCGAGCGCAAGCTGCGCACCTTCGTTGCGTGCAATGTCGATGTAGCTCAGCACCTTGTCGTATTGCGCCCGCGTCGTGACGGGGCCGACCTGCGTGCCCGCATCCATCGGGTCGCCCATCCGCGCGGTGCGTGCGAGCGCGACCACGCGTTCGACGACCTCGTCGTGGACTCGCGCTTGCACGAGCAGCCGCGAGCCCGCGATGCAGGTCTGGCCGGTCGCGGCGAAGATGCCCGATACCGCGCCGTTCACCGCATCGTCGAGATTCGCGTCGTCGAACACGATGTTTGGCGACTTGCCGCCGAGTTCGAGGCTCACGTGCTTGAAGTCGCGCGCGGCCTGCTCGTTGATGCGGCGCCCGGTCGAATCGGCGCCGGTGAACGTCACCTTGCGCACCAGCGGATGCGCGACCAGCGCACTGCCGACTTCGTTGCCGAAGCCGGTCACGACGTTGACCACGCCGCGCGGAAAGCCGACCTCGTGCAGCAACTCGACGAACTCGAGCGTCGACGCCGACGTGAACTCGGACGGCTTGATCACCGCCGTACAGCCGGCCGCGAGCGCGGGCGCGAGCTTCCACGCGAGCAGCATCAGCGGCGAATTCCACGGCGTGATGATCGCGACCACGCCGAGCGGCTCGCGTCGCGTGAAATTGAAGTAGCCAGGCTTGTCGAGCGGGATCACGTCGCCCTGGATCTTGTCCGCGAGGCCGCCGTAATAGCGATACCACTGCGGCAGATACGTGAGCTGACCGCGCATCTCCGCGTACAGCTTGCCGTTGTCGCGCACCTCGATCGCGGCGAGGCGCTCGGCGTGCTCGGCGATGCGGTCGGCGAGCCGGCACAGCAGCTGGCCGCGCGCGGTCGCGGACATCTCGCGCCATGCGCCGGCGACGAACGCACGATGCGCGGCGCGCACTGCGACATCCGCATCAGCCTCGTTGCCGCGCGCCAGCTCGGCCCACGGCTGGCCGGTAAACGGATTGTCGGTGTTGAACCATTGACGGCTGTCGGGCTCGCGCCGTTCGCCGTCGATCAAGTGAAGGTAGCGTTGCATGTCCGGCTCGCTGAAATCGGTGTGAATCGCCCGGACCGCTACCGGATGCACGCATTCGGCAGCGGTCCCGGCACGGCGGTCGCCGCCGTTCGACGGGAACGACGAGATTGCGTCGAACGACGGCGTGTCAAGCGCACTCAGAACGGCGCGTAACCGAGTGCTTCGCGGAAGCGGTTCTTCACGTACACGCCGTCGCGCGGCGGCAGCGCGCGCGGCGGCTCGTCCGCGCGGATGTGAACCTGGGCAAACACCGGCCCGCTGCGCGCATTCACGCGCTCGACGATCTGCGTGTAGTCGCGCGCGTCGCGTACCGCGAACGAATCGGCGAGCCCGAAGCCCTTCGCGACCGCAACGAGATCGGTGCCGAGGCTCGAATGGCTCTGCTGCATGCCGGTTTCGCCGTAATGACCGTTATCGAGCACGACGATCGTCAGGTTGTTCGGCTGCTTCGCGCCGATCGTCCCGAGCGCGCCGATCCCCATCAGCTGTTCGCCGTCGCCGGTCACGACGATGACCGGCTTCTCCGGCTGCGCGAGCGCGAGGCCGAGACCGAGCGCCGCCGCGCCGCCCATCGCGCCCCACAGATAGAAATTGCCGACGCGATCGCCCGCCGCGAACACGTCATACGAGGCCGAACCGAGGCCGCTGACGACGAGCGCGTCCGGCGCGCCGGCCAGCAGGTTCCGGACGAACGCACGGCGCTCGATGGTCTGGTTTTGTTGCTCGCTCATTATTTCCGCTCCCACTTCTTGCGACCGATCAGGCTCTGCGACAGCAGCACGGCAACCTGCTCGCCGGCTTCGAAGGCGGCGTCGAACCCCGCACTGACGATTTCCTCGACGTCCTCCGGGCGGTCCGCGCGCAGCACCGTGATGCCCATCAGTTCGAGCGCGGCCTGCGTCGTCTTGCCCATCGGACCCTGCCACGGATTGAATTCCGCGTATTCGCCGCGCATCGTCACCAGCGTGAAGAACGGAAAATTGCAACTGCGTAACAGCGAGAACATGTTCACGCAATTGCCAACGCCGCTGCTCTGCATTAGCAGCACCGCGCGCTGGCCGCCGAGCCATGCACCGCTCGTCAGCGCCACGCCTTCCTCCTCGGTGGTCAGCGCGATGGCTGCGATTTCATCGTCCGCGATCGCGCTGCGGATCACCTGCGTATGTCCGGCGTCCGGCACGTAGGCGATCTGCTTCACGCCGCCGCCCTTCAGAACGGAAAAGATGGACGTCTGCCATGCCGGCTCATGTCCCGTTGCGGTACTCATCGGTTGCGCTCCTTCACGAAGTTGTTTCAGGAATCATAAAATGCGATTACTCTCACGCAGAAATAGAGTTTCCTGATACAAGGATCACGATTCGGCATGGACATCAAGCAATTGCGCGCGCTGCTGGCCGTCGCGGAAACCGGCAGCGTCACGCGGGCAGCCGACGTGCTGCACATCGTGCAGCCCGCCGTGTCACGCCAGTTGAAGCTGCTGGAGGAGGACGTCGGGATCGCGCTGTTCGAGCGCGGTCGATACGGGATGGAACTGACGGAATCCGGCGAGATCCTGGTCGAGCATGCGCGGCGCGCGCTGCTCGAGCTCGACCGCGCGCGGGCGGAAATCCAGCCGTCGGACGCGCGGATCTCCGGCATCGTGACGATCGGCCTGCTGCCGAGCACGGCCGACCTGCTGGCCAGCCCGCTGCTGACCGCCGTGAAGGCGCGGCATCCGTCGGTCAGCCTGCGGGTGTCGGTCGGCTACGCCGGCCATTTGCGCGACTGGCTCGAAGCCGGGGAAATCGACGCGACGCTGCTGTACAACCCGAAAGCCACGCCGACCATCCAGGTGCAGCCGCTGCTCGGCGAGAGCCTGTGCGTCGTCGGGCCGCGCTCGTCGGACCTTGCGCCCGACCGGCCGCTCGCGCTCGCGGACATCGCCGCATGGCCGATGATCCTGCCGAGCGCGCCGCACGGCATCCGCAACATGCTGGAGCAGGCGCGCCCGGGCGCCGGCGCGACGCTCGACGTCGTTGCGGAAACGAATGCGATGAGCGTGCAGAAGAGTCTCGTCGCGCGCGGGCACGGCTTCACGATTCTGCCCAGCATCGCGGTCACGGAAGATATCGCGCGGGATGCGCTGCGCGCGGCGCCGCTGTCCGATCCGGGGCTGCAGCGCACGATCGTGCTGGCGTTGCCGAATACACGCCGGATCGCGGCGGCCGTGCGGGCGGTTACCGCGCTGCTCGTCGACGAGATGCGCGCCGCGGTCGAACGCGGCGACTGGCCGTCCGCACACTGGCTCGCTGACTGAACCCGCGAAGGTCGCCCGTCACGACGGCGCGGATTCGCCCTCGCGCAGCGTGATGCCCGTCCACGCGCCGCTTGCGGCCAGTTCGCCGATCAGTTCGACGATCGTCTGCCGCACGGCAAGCGCGGCGGAATTGACGGGAGACGTGTTCGACCAGCACAGGCTCGCGGGCCGGCGGATCTCCGGCTCGACGATCCGGCGCATCTTCGGCCGGCTGGACGGCTCGCGCGACGCCAGCGCGGACGCCGGCAGGATCGTGCACGCGAGGCCCGACTGCGCGAGCGAGATCATGGTCGGCAGCGAGTCGATATCCGCGATGATGTTGAGCGGCACCTCCTCGCGCGCGAACGTGCGTTCGAGCAGCAGGCGCAGCCCGTTCTGCACGCCCGGCGCGACGAGCGGCACGCCGGCGAGCGACGCGAGCGGGCAGGTTCGCGCGCGCGACGGCACCGCGCCGCCCGGCTCGCCGAGCAGATACAGCACCTCGTCGAACAGCGGCATCGCGGTGATGCCGGTCGTGTTGGATTCGCGGAACAGGATCGCGAGGTCGAGCCGCCCGTTCGCCAGCAGCTCGTTGATGAAGCCGCTCATGCTCTCGATGTACTGCAGCCGGATGCCCGGATAACGCGCCCTCACGCGCTCGAACAGCGGCACCGCGAGGATCGACGTCATCGTGGTCGGGAAACCCACCGCGACCGTGCCCGACTCGCTGCCCGCGCCTTCCCGCACTTCCTGGCGCAGTTGCTCCATCTGCCTGAGCACGAGCCGCGCGTGACGGTACAGCGCCTGCCCGGCCGCGGTCGGCTTCACGCCCTGCGGGCTGCGCACCAGCAGCGTGACGCCGATGTCGCCCTCGAGCTTCGCGATCTGCTGGCTCAGCGACGGCTGCGCGACGAACAGCTTTTCGGCCGCCTTCCCGAGGCTCCCGTATTCCACGATGCTGACGAAGTAACGGAGCTGGCGGATGTCCATGGCGGTTCGTTCGATGCGAAAGCCATAGGATACCCCTATGACCGGCACATCCAAACGGTATTTCCGCCGCGCCTGGGCTTCACCTAAAGTCACTTCATGCCAAGTCAGAACAGCCGGCCCGCCCGGCGATGGAGGTGACAGTGAATTCTCCCCGGTCGCATGCCAGCGACGATGTCCAACAGGTCGCGACCGACCTGATCAGCGCCGAACGTGCGGTCGCCTTCGCGGCCACGCTCGACCATCCGGTCGTTCCCGCCGTGGGCGACGCGTTGCTGCCCGCCTGGCACTGGCTGTATTTCTGGTCGATCGCGCAGCAGGCCGAACTCGGCCCGGACGGCCATCCGCGCAAGGGCGGCTTCCTGCCGGACCTCGGGCTGCCGCGGCGCATGTGGGCCGGCGGCCGGCTGACGTTCGAACGCCCGCTGACGATCGGCGCGATCGCGACGCGCACGTCGCGCGTGCTGTCCGTCGAACGCAAGGAAGGCCGCACCGGCACGCTCGGCTTCGTGACCGTCGAGCACGTGATCGAATCCGCGGGTGAAGTCGCGATCCGCGAGGAACACGACATCGTCTATCGCGGCGCGGCCGCGCCCGGCGCCGCCACGCCCCCGCCGAAGGCCGCGCCCGACGCCGCGCAATGGCAGCGCGACATCACGCCGGACGAAGTCATGCTGTTCCGCTATTCCGCACTGACCTTCAACGGCCATCGCATTCACTACGACCGCACCTACGTGCGCGACGTCGAAGGCTATCCGGACCTCGTCGTGCACGGCCCGCTGATCTCGACGCTGCTGCTCGACCTGGTGACGCGCTCGCTGCCCGGCGCGACGATCGTCGAATACGCGTATCGCGCGGTACGGCCGACCTTCCTCGGCAACACCTTCAGCGTGTGCGGCCGTCTCGCCGACGACGGCAAGACCGTCGAGCTCTGGGCAAAAGATCACGACGGCTGGCTGACCATGTCCGCGACCGCGACCGCGACCCTCGCATAGGGCCCATTCCAAGCATTCCCCGATACGAAACATGAATCCTACCGACGCGTACCAAGACATTCGCGAAGCCGTTCGCGACCTGTGCGGCGAATTTTCCGCCGAGTATTTCCGCAAGATCGACGAGGAACGCGGTTATCCCGAAGCGTTCGTCGACGCGCTGACGAAAGCCGGCTGGCTCGCCGCGCTGATTCCGCAGGAATACGGCGGCTCGGGCCTCGGCCTGACCGAGGCATCGGTGATCATGGAGGAGATCAATCGCGCGGGCGGCAACTCCGGCGCGTGTCACGGCCAGATGTACAACATGGGCACGCTGCTGCGCCATGGCTCGGCCGAGCAGAAACAACGCTATCTGCCGAAGATCGCGAGCGGCGAGCTGCGCCTGCAGTCGATGGGCGTGACCGAACCGACCACCGGCACCGACACAACGAAGATCAAGACGACGGCGGTACGCAAGGGCGATCGCTACGTGATCAACGGCCAGAAGGTGTGGATCTCGCGCGTGCAGCACTCCGACCTGATGATCCTGCTCGCGCGCACCACGCCGCTGTCGGACGTGCAGAAGAAGTCGGAAGGAATGTCGATCTTCATCGTCGACCTGCATCACGCGATCGGCAACGGGATGACGGTGCGCCCGATCCCGAACATGGTGAACCACGAGACCAACGAGCTGTTCTTCGACAACCTCGAGATTCCCGCGGAGAACCTGATCGGCGAGGAAGGTCGCGGCTTCAAGTACATCCTCGACGGACTGAACGCCGAGCGCACGCTGATCGCGGCCGAATGCATCGGCGACGGCTACTGGTTCGTCGACAAGGTGTCGCAGTACGTGAAGGATCGTGTCGTGTTCGGCCGCCCGATCGGCCAGAACCAGGGCGTGCAGTTTCCGATCGCCCGCTCGTTCGTCAACGTCGAGGCCGCGAGCCTGATGCGCTTCGAGGCCGCGCGCCGGTTCGACGCGCACGAGCCGTGCGGCGCGCAGGCGAACATGGCGAAGCTGCTCGCGGCCGATGCGTCGTGGGAAGCCGCGAACGCGTGCCTGCAGTTCCACGGCGGCTTCGGCTTCGCATGCGAATACGACGTCGAGCGCAAGTTCCGCGAAACGCGCCTGTACCAGGTCGCGCCGATCTCGACGAACCTGATCCTGTCGTACGTCGCCGAGCACATCCTCGGCCTGCCGCGTTCGTTCTGACGGGAGTGACGAGCATGCGCCCACTGGAAGGCATCAAGGTCGTCACGTTCGAGCATGCGATCGCCGCGCCGTTCTGCACGCGCCAGCTCGCCGATCTCGGCGCGCGCGTGATCAAGGTCGAACGGCCGGGCGTCGGCGATTTCGCGCGCGGCTACGACGAACGCGTGTCGGGACTCGCGTCGCACTTCGTGTGGACCAACCGCTCGAAGGAAAGCCTCACGCTCGACGTCAAGCAGCCCGCGGCGCTCGAGGTCGTGCACAAGCTGCTCGCGGATGCCGACGTGTTCGTGCAGAACCTCGCGCCCGGCGCGACCCAGCGGCTGGGGCTCGATTACGATGCGCTGCGCGAGCGCTATCCGCGGCTGATCGTCTGCGACATTTCCGGCTACGGTCTCGACGGTCCGTTCCGCGACAAGAAGGCGTACGACCTGCTGATTCAAAGTGAATCCGGATTCCTGAGCATTACCGGATCGAACGGCGAGCCTGCCAAGGCCGGCTGCTCGATCGCCGATATCGCCGCCGGCATGTATGCGTATACGAACATCCTCGCCGCGCTGATCGAGCGCGGCCGCACCGGGCGCGGCCGGCACATCGACGTGTCGATGCTCGAAAGCATGGTCGAGTGGATGAGCTATCCGCTCTACTACGCGATCGACGGCCAGTCGCCGCCGCGGCAGGCCGGCGCGTCGCACGCGACGATCTTTCCGTACGGCCCGTTCAGGGCCGGCGACGGCAACACCGTGATGCTGGGCCTGCAGAACGAGCGCGAATGGAAGCGCTTTTGCGAGACCGTGATCGGCATGCCCGAGCTGGCGGCCGACGAGCGCTTCGGGTCGAACAGCCGCCGCGTCGCGAATCGCGACGCACTCGCGGCCATCATCGTCGATGCATTCTCGACGCTGACGTCCGCCGACGTGATCGACCGGCTCGAGCAGGCTGGCATCGCGAACGCGCGGATGAACGACATGCACGGCGTCTGGACGCATGCGCAACTCGCCGCGCGGCATCGCTGGACGCGGGTCGACACGCCCGCCGGCGAGATTCCTGCCCTGCTGCCGCCCGGCGTCGCGCCGGACGACGATCCGCGCATGGACCCGGTGCCGGCGCTCGGCCAGCATACCGATGCCGTGCTGCGCGAGCTCGGCTATGCCGACGAACAGATTCACACGTTGCACGCATCCGGTGCCGTCTGACCGGGCCTTGCCGCGCTGATCGAAGCGCGCCCCCCACCTACGTTTCGAAGCGTCTCCGCGTCCGGTCACGGACGCGAGAGCGCCACATGACTGGAGACATCATGGCGAACACCGTCAATGCCGCCGGCCGGCTCGACCGGCTGCCGATTTCAAGGTTCCACTGGAAGATACTCGGCCTGATCGCCGGTGGCGCGTTCCTCGACGCGTTCGACATCTATCTCGCCAACGGCTCGGTCGCGGCGATGGTCAAGGAGGGATTCACCGACCTGCGGCATGGCGCGATGTTCGTGTCGTCGACGTTCGTCGGGATGATGATCGGGGCGTTCGTCGCGGGTTACGTCGGCGATCGGCTCGGGCGGCGCTATTCGTATCAGCTCAATCTGGCCGTGTTCGGGCTGGCTTCGATCGCCGCGTGTTTCGCGCCCGATATCGCGTGGCTGATCGTGCTGCGTTTCATCATGGGAATCGGGCTGGGCGCGGAACTGGTCGTCGCGGCCGGGACGCTCGCCGAGTTCGTGCCGCCCGAGACGCGCGGCAAGTGGGTGTCGCTGCTCGCGATCATCACCAACAGCGGGCTCTTCGCGGCGCTCGCCGCAGGGTACTGGATCATTCCTTATCTCGGCTGGCGGTACATGTTCGCGCTGGCGGGCGTCGGCGCGCTGGTCGTCTGGTTCATGCGCAAACGGATGCCGGAGTCGCCGCGCTGGCTCGAATCGGTCGGGCGGCTCGACGAGGCCGAGGCGACGCTTGCCGCGATCGAGCAGGAGGTCGGCCGGCAGGTCGGCACGCTGCCGCCCGTGCGGCGCACCGTCGACCTGCATGTCGGCAAGGTGCCGCTCGGCGTGCTGTTTTCGAAGGGGATGCGGGGCCGGACGATCGTCGCGGCGTTGACCGCGATCGGTGTAAACGTCGGGCTCTACGGCTTCATTGCGTGGCTGCCGACGTTCTTCGTCACGGAGGGATTGTCCGTCGTCAAGTCGCTCGGGTTCGTGTTCCTGATGTCGATCGGCTCGCCGGTCGGCGGGTTGATCGGCTATCTGATCGCGGATCGGATCGGGCGGGCCAAGGGCATCGTGATCGCGTCGATTCTCAGCATCGCGCTCGGCTGGCTGTATGTGTCGCTGCGCGATACCACCGCGATCATCGTGGTCGGCTTCTGTCTCGTCAGCGCGATCTACACGATCACGACGCTCGGGCTGTTCGGCTACATTCCCGAACTGTTCCCGACCGAAGTGCGGCTGCGCGGCACCGGTGTCGCGGGGATGTGCGGACGGATGTCGTCGATCGGCACGCCTGCGCTGGCCCTGGCGCTTTACCAGGCGTTCGGCGTATCGGGCGTGATCGCGATGGTCAGCGCGACGCTCGGCGTGCTGTGTGTCGCGATCGGGCTGCTGCGCGTCGAAACCGGAGGGCAGGCGCTGGAGGAGGTCGCGCCGGGGACGCACGACGCGGAAGACGCCGCAGTCCACTCCGGCGTCAGGCAAGCCTGATTGCCGGCGGGCCGGCGGCGGCGAATATTCGGCGCTCGCTGCCGGGCGCCGGCGCCGGCGGCGAGCGGCGAGCGGCGAGCGGCGAGCGGCGAGCGGCGAGCGGCGAGCGGCGAGCGGCGGTGCGACGGCCCGGACAAACAAGGGTTTCGCGTGGATTTCCTCTGATGTCCGCGTTCGCCCCTTCTTCAAGCGCACCCGCAAGTTGAACGACTGCACTGCCGCGCCAATCGCGCGTCAGACAGGAAGGTTCAAGCTCGACGTGACGCGTGAAGGTCCGCCCCGTCCATGTGCCTGTGACGCATATACGCGCACATACCCGCACATACGCGCACGTAGCGCGCCGCCGATGCTGACATAAAATAGAAGCTATTCCTGACTGAAAAAAGGGGGCCGACATGAGGCGCCTCTATTTCCTCGTACCCGACACGCAGATGGCGAAGGCGATCGTGGATGACTTGCTGCGCGCTCGCATCATCTGGCGCCATATCCATGTCCTCGCGGATCACAGTGTCACGCTCGAAGAGTTACCCGAAGCGTCCTTGCTGCAAAGCAGCGATGTCGTGCACGCGCTCGAGCGCGGCGTCGCGCTCGGCGGCGCAACGGGCGCGCTCATCGGCCTCGTCGCGCTCGTCTACCCGCCTGCCGAGCTCGTGATCGCGGGGGGCGCCGTCGTCGCATTGACGGTGGCCGGTGCGGGCTTCGGGGCGTGGACGGCCGGGATGATCGGCATCGCCGAACCGAACGCGCGACTCGAGCGATTTCGGGAGGCGATCAAGGAAGGCCAGATTCTGATCATGGCCGACGTGCCGGCATTGCGAGAGCAGGAAATCGAGCAGATGATCGCCCAGCATTTTCCGAAGGCGGACCTGGAGGGCGGCGAGCCTACGTCACCGGTTTTTCCCTGACACGAGGAAACCGGCATGCACGGCGCGTGGGGCCGCCCCCGCATCGAGCGGGTCGGCAGCAGGCAAGGGTGAAATCGGCATTGTTCCATTCATAAGATTTGTCGGGGTACTTAATTTACCCCGACACGCCGGCACGAGGACGATTCCGTGACGGCCCCTGCCCTTTTGGCGTTGCATCCAGTCAGATGCCCGTGACCGCGCAACGTCACGGCCTCCGTTCCCGTGTCGCGCCGCCGACGCCCGCCGCACGCCGATCCTGAACAGAACACCGTACTGCCATGCGACGCGCAGGGTTTTTGCACCTTGCGTTGCCCCCCATATCTGCCATTCTGAATCGAATAGCCGACGTATTTTCGACGCGCGAACCGTCAGCAAGGAGGTCGTATGGAACTGCACATTCAATCGCACCATTGGCAACGGCGCATGCCGGACTGGCTCGCCGCGGCCGTGGCCGGGCTTGCCGGGGGCGCCCTGGTGATCGTGCTCGAATTCTTCTGGTCGACCATGGTGCTCGATGAAAGTCCGTGGCAGCCGACTCACAAGATCGCGGCGATGGTGATGGGCCGTGGCGCACTCGAACAGATGTCGGTGTTCAGCTTCAGCATCGTGGGAATGGCACTGCTGTTGCACTACGTGCTCGGCGCCATCATGGGGATGATCCTCGCCGCGATCATGGCGCCGTTCCGCTTCGATTCGAGCGTCGGCATGGAGGCCGTTATCGGGCTGGCTTTCGGGATCGTCGCGTACGTATGGAACTTCTACGTGATGACCGCCGTGTTCCCGTGGTTCATCTCGGAGCGGGGATCCGGACCGTTGCTGGCCAACCTGCTGTTCGGCGTGGTCACCGCCGTCGTCTACGGCATGCTCGAACGGCGCAAGCAGAACGCGATGCACTGACATGCCGTTGCTTCGCGCCGCGCGAGACGGCCGCCTCGACAAGCCATGCCGGAGGCGGCCGTTTTGCTTGTCGTCGCGGCACGCGGTGCCGTCCGTGGCGCGATGCGGGTATGGGGTGCTTCCCTCCTTCCTCTTGCGCTGCCTTGCACGATGCAAGGCAGCAGACTACCTTTTTCTTTAGAGCCGCCGACGCCGCCTGGCGAATCGGTCCTGGTGGATTGCCGGCAAACAATCGTACGAAATTCGGCAAGGCGGCACGACGATGCCCGGAGCGCCGGTTGGCGGCTCCGGCGAGTGACGCGCGGCGAGGCGGCCCATGGTGCTTGCGATTGCCCTGATCGTGATCATCGCGTTGGCGGTGGGGTTTCACTTTGCCAGTCCCTGGTGGATCACGCCGATCGCGTCGAACTGGGTGCGCATGGACGACATGCTGACGATCACGCTCGTCATCACCGGCGCGTTCTTCATCGCCATCAACCTGTTCATCGCGATCGCGCTGATGCGCTACCGCCACCGCGGCGGGCATCGCGCGGCCTACGAGCCGCACAACAGGCGGCTCGAATGGTGGCTGATCGGCCTGACCGCCGTCGGCGTGGCGGCGCTGCTGGCGCCCGGTCTGTTCGTCTATGCGGACTACATCCGGCCGCCGCGCAACGTGCTGCAGATGGAGGTGCTCGGCCGGCAATGGCAATGGCGCTTCCGCTTCGCCGGCCCCGGCGGCAAGCTGGGCACGACGGATGTGCGCTATATCGGCAGCGACAATCCCTTCGGCCTGAACCCCGCCGACCCCAACGGCCGCGACAACTACCTGATCGAGACGCCCGAGGTCCATCTGCCGCTGAACCGGCCGATCCAGGTCCTGACACGGTCGCTCGACGTGCTGCACGACTTCTATGTCCCGCCGTTTCGTGCGCGCATGAACATGGTGCCCGGCATGGTGACGACCTTCTGGTTCACGCCGACCAAGGCAGGCCGTTACGACATCCTGTGCGCGCAGCTTTGCGGTATCGGGCACGCGGGCATGCGCGGCGTGGTGGTGGTGGAAGACGATGCAGCGTTCTCGCGCTGGCTCGCGCAGCAGACCACCTTCGCGCAGCGGCAGCAGGCCAAGGTTCAGGCCGCGGCGGCAACGCCAGGCGGCAGTGCCCAGGCGCTTGCCGACCAGGGCAAGGCGCTCGCCGCGGCCAAGGGCTGTCTCGCCTGCCATACCGTGGACGGCAGCCCGCGCGTGGGTCCGACCTGGAAGGGCCTGTACGGCAAGACCGAAACGATGGCCGACGGCAGCACCGCGAAGGTGGACGACGCCTATCTGCGCGCCTTCATCCGCGATCCGACGGCCCGCATCGTGAAGGGCTATTCGCCCATCATGCCGCATTTCGACCTGAGCGATCAGGAGCTGACCGCGCTGGTGACCTACATCGAATCGCAAGGCGGCCCGGCTGCCGGCAGCACGGCCAACCGCCAGCCCTAGCGGAGCAGACGCAATGCCCTACGCGCACCTCGACCACGCCCCAAAAAGCTTCTGGACGCGCTACGTCTGGAGCCAGGACCACAAGGTCATCGCCGTGCAGTATGCGCTGACGGCCATCGCCATCGGCCTGGTCGGCCTCGTCCTGTCGGACCTGATGCGGTTGCAACTCGGCTTTCCCGGCAAGTTCAGCTTCATCGACGCCAACCACTACTACCAGTTCGTCACCATGCACGGGATGATCATGGTGATCTACCTGCTGACCGCGCTGTTCCTCGGCGGCTTCGGCAACTACCTGATCCCGCTGATGCTGGGCGCGCGCGACATGGTTTTCCCGTTTCTCAACATGCTGAGCTACTGGGTCTACCTGCTGGCCGTGCTGGTGCTGGTGGCGAGCTTCTTCGTGCCGGGCGGGCCGACCGGCGCGGGCTGGACGCTGTATCCGCCGCAGGCCATCCTGCCCGGCACGCCGGGCGTCGAATGGGGCATCGTGCTGATGCTCGTGTCGCTGGCGATCTTCATCGTCGCGGCAACCATGGGCGGCCTGAACTACGTCACCACCACGCTGCAGGCGCGCACGCGCGGCATGACGCTGATGCGCATGCCGCTCACGGTGTGGGGGATCTTCATCGCGACCATCATGGCGCTGCTGGCGTTTCCGGCGCTGTTCGTGTCGGCCGTGATGATGCTGCTCGACCGGACGCTCGGCACCAGTTTCTTCATACCGGCCGTGGTGTCGATGGGGCAGTCGCTCAAGCATGCCGGCGGCAGCCCGCTGCTGTTCCAGCACCTGTTCTGGTTCTTCGGGCATCCGGAGGTCTACATCGTCGCACTGCCGGCCTTCGGCATCGCGTCGGACCTCATCAGCACCCACGCGCGCAAGAGCATCTTCGGCTACCGGATGATGGTATGGGCCATCGTCGTCATCGGCGCACTGAGCTTCGTGGTGTGGGCGCACCACATGTTCGTCGCCGGCATGGATCCGTACTTCGGTTTCTTCTTTGCCACCACCACGCTCATCATCGCCATCCCGACCGCCCTCAAGGTCTACAACTGGGTGCTGACGCTGTGGCGCGGCGATATCCACCTGACCGTGCCGATGCTGTTTGCCATCGGCTTCATCAGCACCTTCGTGCTGGGCGGGCTGACCGGGCTCTACCTCGGCAACGTGAGCGTGGACATTCCGCTGTCGAACACGTACTTCGTGGTCGCGCACTTCCATATGGTGATGGCCGTGTCGCCGATCCTGGTGGTGTTCGGCGGCCTCTACCACTGGTATCCGAAGGTGACGGGCCGCATGCTCGACGACAGGCTCGGGCGCGCGCACTTCTGGATCACCTTCCTCGGCACGTACGCGATCTACTTCCCGATGCACTATCTCGGCATCCTCGGCATGCCGCGGCGGTATTACGCGTACGAGGGCTACAGCTTCATTCCGCATTCGGCGCAGACGCTCAATACGTTCATCACCGTCGCCGCGCTGATCGTGGGGGTCGGACAGTTGCTGTTCCTGTACAACCTGGCGTGGAGCCTCGTACGCGGCAAGCGTGCCGACGGCAATCCGTGGCGGGCCACCACGCTGGAATGGCAGACGCCGCAAACGCCGCCGGTGCACGGCAACTGGGGCGCCGCGCTGCCGGTCGTCTACCGTTGGGCGTACGAATACAGCCCGCCGGGACAAGCGGAAGACTTCGTCCCGCAAAACCAGCCGCCTGCAACCGCGCCGGAGCCGGAACCGGCCCGCCCGACGGTTCAACCCGGCGAGGCACGCAAATGACCACGCTGCCGCGCCCCTTCGTTCCCGACACGCCGCCGCCCGTCCTGCCGAATGCGAGCCGCGTCGGCCTGATCGTGTTCATGGCCGTGGCGACGGCCTTGTTTTCATTGTTGCTGCTCGCCTACGGCATGCGCATGCGCGAGCCCGACTGGCAGCCGATCCCGCATCCGGCGCTGCTGTGGTGGAACACCGGCGCGCTCGCGCTGGCCAGCGTCGCCATGCAGCGTGCCCGGCAGCTGACCGGGCATCGCGTGGCGTGGCTGGTGGCCGGCGGCGCGCTGGCCGCCGTGTTCGTGATCGGGCAACTGATCGCCTGGCGCATGCTGTCGGCGGCCGGGCAGACGGTCACCGTCAATCCTTCCAACAGCTTCCTCTACCTGCTCACCGGCCTGCATGGACTGCACGTGCTGGGCGGGCTGGCGGCCTGGGCCGTGACGATCGCGCAGCGCCGGCGTGCGGATCCGTTCCGCGCTCAGCGCGCCATTTCGCTGTGCGCGCTCTACTGGCATTTCCTGCTGGCGGTCTGGCTCGTGCTGCTGGCGGCAATGTGGTGGCTCACCCCCGCGGTTGTCGCCGCCATCTGCGGACCGCTGTATGGAGCCGCGCCATGACCTCGCCCCCGCTCCCGCCCGAATCCGCCACCTCCCCGCCCGCCGACGCCGGGCCCGACGGCTGGCGCGGCATCGTCACGGACTGGTCGGCCGACCGCGAAGCCTTCAAGGTGCCGTGGGGCAAGGCGATGATGTGGATCTTCCTGCTGTCGGACACCTTCGTGTTCAGCAGCTTCCTGATCGGCTACATGTCGGTGCGCATGTCGACCACGGCGCCGTGGCCCGACCCGTCCAAGGTGTTCGGGCTCACCGTGGCCGGCGTCGAAGTGCCCTTGCTGCTGATCGCGATCATGACGTTCACGCTGATCACCAGCAGCGGCACCATGGCGATGGCCGTGAATTTCGGCTATCGGCGCAATGCCCGGCGCGCCGCCGCGTTGTTGCTGGCGACCGCGCTGCTCGGCGTGACCTTCGTGTCGATGCAGGCCTTCGAATGGACCAAGCTGATCGTCCATGAAGGCATCCGCCCGTGGGGCAACCCGCTGGGCGCCACGCAGTTCGGCGCATGCTTCTTCATGATCACCGGGTTCCACGGCTTTCACGTGACCTGCGGCGTGATCTACCTGCTGCTGATCGCACGCAAGATCCTGCAGCCGGGGTTCACCGAGCACGGCAACTTCCAGATCGTCGAGATCGCCGGCCTGTACTGGCACTTCGTCGACCTGGTGTGGGTGTTCATCTTCGCGCTGTTCTATTTGTGGTGAGGCAGGCCATGGACCACACCGATCCCGCCGATCGACCCGACGCCGCTCACGGCCAGCAGCACCCGATCGGCATCTACCTGAAAATCTGGGGCCTGCTGTTCGTCCTGAGCACGTTGTCGTACCTGGTCGACTACTTCAAGGTGCAAGGCGTGGTGCGCTGGGTGCTGATCGTCGTGCTCATGATCGCCAAGGCCGGACTGATCGTGTCGATCTTCATGCACATGATGTGGGAGCGTCTGGCGCTGGTGTACGCGATCCTGATACCGCCGCTGTGCCTGCTGGTGCTCATGGTGCTGATGGCGGCCGAAGCGCATCACACGTTCGGCATGCGGGCGCTCTTCTTTCATTGATCGCGTCGCCGGTTCGTTCTTCCGGCGACGAACGCTTCGGATCACGTACGATCTGGCTCTGCTTGAGAAGGAGGATGGGGACAACGCGCGCCTGGCGCGTGCCCGCGTGCAGCCGAACTTTTTGAATTGGACGCTGGCCAGCACGCAGAGATGTGCGACGAGAGGATGCGCACTGCCGCGAGCAGCGCGCATCCCCCCGGAGGGCGGCGATCAGTAGGCCGCCACCTTTTCGGTATTGCGTCGTTCCACGGACGTCCTGGATTTCGCCACTGCCGTGATGAACAACATGGTCGCGATGCCACCGGCGATCAGTGCCGGGTAAGCGGCCAGGATCTGGACCAGGGAATACTTCCAGCTCAACGGGCGCCCGACGCCAAGCATTGCCGCATAGAACCACGAGACGGCGGAAATCACGCCCGCGAAAATGGCAACCATGCGCCGTTCGAACGAAAGCTTCAGCAAGGATCCCGCTTTCCGCAATGCCGGCAGGACCGCGGAGTGCAGCGCGATACCGTTGAAGGTCAGCAACGCGACGATGCCGATCTTGGCCTGCAGCTTGGGATTGCCGAGATACCGGAGACCCTGGGTCCGCATGTCGAACGCAATGATCGCGATGCCGGTGATCCAGAGAATCGTCAGCGCCAACGTGACGGTGCGCTGCAGGCTGGCCAGATGAACCTGGGCAGGATCAGTTGGCGCGTCGGTATCCAGCAGTTGCCTGACCATCGCAATGTCGCTGGTCAGCACGAGACCAATCGCGACACAGCAGGCAATGAGATGAACATAGACGATTCCCATTCGTACGAATTCCATTTTCTGTCCTTTATCGGCGCGGTGCGCAAAGTTAAGTTGTACCGTCGTGAATCTGGGCGAATTCCGTCGATACACATTTAGGATTGCGACGCAAACATCAAAATTCGATCATGGATTCCGCTATCAAGCTGGCTCCAGTTCGGCATGACATGAACAACGTGGTGAGCCCATTCCGGTGCGTCTGGTCGCAACGGGCTGAATGCAGTCGAACCGACACCCATCGCGAGTTCGACCACTTGATCAAGCCCGCACGGCGTGCAGACTTGTAGTGTCGGATGGCTGGCCATCCGGGTATCCGGCATGCGTGACTTGCAGATTGAAAGGTCGCCCGACTGCCGGATGCTGCTGGGCGACGGGCAAAATTTAAAACAGCGAGCCCTGACGAATCAACCCGAGTTGTTACGAAATGCAAAGGACGTAACGAGCGCTGAATGCGCCGAGAGAAGGGTCGGACCGGGCGCAATTTCTGCTGATACGGAGTATGCGGAATTGTTCTGACCTGGATTCAGGCACTGATTGACGGGTCACGTCTTTTTACATTTGAGCGGTAAATAGTAAAGGGGTCGCAGTTCGCAGTGCATATTGCGAAACTTTCATATGTTGAATAGGTAAATTCTCGGTCGTTCTAGATATTGTCGAGCATTGATTTTCTCAGACGAAACCCCAACGGCAGCGGGCGTTGATGCACCGGTCAGTGCCTGAAAATCTGCGCAGTTTGCCGAGAGATCTCCCGTCTCTTCCTTCGCATTACGCCGTCTGGCGGGGCTGAGCGTCAAACCGGCAGTAACGGCGGAGACACCGACCGGGTCGACATGACCAAAATCGGATGGCCCGAATTTTTTAGGGTATGGTTCCGCAATAAATCGAAGCAGATCGCGCGATCGGCCGAAAGAATATTTTTGACGACTGGCAGGAGGTAAAAATCGCGGACGTCAAAAATCAAAAATACCCTGATTACCCGAAATCAAAACCATGCCTTGCAAATAACTTTCGATCAAGGCCGAGAAATCCCGCCGGAACGACATTCGGCGTCGATGGCGGCCGAAGAAGTCGAGCCTCGTGCGCAAAGAGTCGCTCATGCGTCCGTTTGAGCGTTCGCCAAACGCCGCTGCAACGTGCTCGTGCGCGTCGAGCGCGGTCGCCCCTCGGATTGCCTTCTCCCGGCAGTCCCCGTCGAATCCGGGAATAACTGTCGTGTGCTCACGGTATTGCAGGAAACACGAACCGGGTGAGCACTATGGACATCATCGACACGGCCCACGCATCGGATACCAAACGGGAATCGCCCCCGGTGCGCACACCGCACCGTGAATCGAAAGTCCGGATGCAATCCGTGCTGCGCGGTTTCCAGCTCGGATCGGGCGTGGTGCTGCTGACCTATCTCTTTCTGCACCTGATCAATCACGCACTCGGAATCTGGTCACTCGAACTCGCCGGACGCGGTCTCGTGCTGGCGTTGCGGCTCTGGCGCAGCGCACCGGGGACGTTCGTGCTGTACGGTGCGGCGTCGCTTCATTTTGCGCTGGCGTTGCACACGATATACGGGCGCCGCCACTGGACCCTGCCGCCCGCCGAATGGCTCCGACTCTGGGCAGGCCTCAGCCTGCCGCTGCTGCTGATCCGCCACGCGGTGACAACCCGGCTCGCGTCCTCGCTCTACGGCTTCGAGCCGGACTACGAGCGTGTCGTCACCGTGCTGCTCACCAGCGGCACGCAGGGCCTGCAGCTGGCACTCCTCGCGCCCGGCTGGATACACGGATGTCTCGGCCTGTGGTTCCGGTTGCGCCATCAGCCGTGGGCGCGCCGCGTCAAACCCGCGCTGCTGGCATTCGTCGCCCTGTTGCCGTTGCTCTCCGCAGGCGGCTTTGTTCATATGATGCGCGTCGTCGAAGCGAAGGGCTCGCTGTATCTGCCCCCCGATCCGAAACTGGTTTCACACCAGCTCGCCCTTGACGCGTGGCGTCACCACCTCGTCACCCTCTACGTGTGCCTGATCATCGGCGCGTTGATCGCGGGCCTGTTGCGCAACCGCCTTGAACGTCGACGATTGCAGAACGCGTGACGAAGACCAGGAAGATCCGGCCGAGCCGCGGCGGCCGGCACGCCTCATCTCCGTCGATCAGGGTTGACGCTTGCCGCGACCACCGGTGGGTTTCCCGGCCGGCTTGCGTGAACCCGCAGCCGCCTTGCCGGCGGGTTTGCCGCGCGGCTTTTGCACGCTGAACGGACTGCCGCTCAACACGCTTGCCGCCTTACCCGCGGCGCCGGCACGATGCCCCTCGGCCTTGCGCTTGCCCTCTCCCCCTTGCGGCTTCGGCTTCTTGCCGGCCGCCGGCATGGCACCCGCCCCACCTTGCGGCACCTTGGGCTTCTTCGGCTTTTTGGGCTTCTTGATGATCTGCCCCGTCGCGCTGGTTTCCGGCACGCGGTGTTCGGCTTCGAAACCCGGCTCCTCTTCACGGCGCAGCGTCTGCCGGATCAGCGCTTCGATCGCGGCCAGCTGCGGCGCTTCATCGGCGCACACCAGCGACACCGCCACGCCGCTGGCGCCCGCGCGGCCGGTACGGCCAATACGGTGCACATAGTCTTGCGCGACGATCGGCAGATCCACGTTGATCACCAGCGGCAGGTCGTCGATATCCAGCCCGCGCGCCGCCACATCGGTCGCGACCAGCATCTGCACTTCGCGCGTCTTGAAGCGCTCCAGCGCACGCAGGCGCGCGGGCTGCGGCTTGTCGCCGTGGATGGTGTCGACCGCATAGCCCGCTTCATCGAGCATCGCCGCCAGGTAGTCCACGCCGTTGCGGGTCTTGACGAACACCAGCGCGTGGTCCCAGTTGTTCTCGGCCACCAGGTGCATGAAGAGGTCGGGCTTGTTGCGCTTGTCCACCGGCACCACCCACTGCTTGATCTTGCTGGCCGTGACGTTGGGCGGGCTGACGCTGATATCGACCGGGCTGCGCAGAATGGTCGCCGCCATCGCGCGAATATCGTCGGTAAACGTGGCGGAGAACAGCAGCGTCTGGCGCCGGACGGGCAACGCAGCAAAGACGGCGTTGAGTTCGCGCGCAAAACCCAGATCGAGCATCCGGTCGGCTTCGTCCAGCACCAGCGCCTGCACCTGATCGAACTGCACCGCGTTCTGCCGGTTGAGGTCCAGCAGACGGCCCGGCGTGGCAACGAGCACATCCACGCCCTTGCGCAGCTTCATCATCTGCGGGTTGATGCTCACACCGCCGTAGGCGGCCAGGAACCGCAGGTCGAGGCCCTTGCCGTACGCGACGAAGCTCTGCAGCACCTGTTCGGCCAGCTCACGCGTGGGCACCAGCACCAGGACACGCGCACGGTTGCTGGACACCGCCGGCCCGTGTTGCACCAGCCGCTGCAGCAGCGGCAGCGCGAAACCCGCCGTCTTGCCGGTGCCGGTCTGCGCCGCGGCCATGACGTCCTTGCCGCCGAGCACCGCGGGAATCGCCTTGGCCTGCACCGGCGTCGGTGTCTGGTAATTGAGGTCCTGCAGATTACGCAGCAAGGGATCGATCAGGCCAAGCGAGGCAAAAGACATGGACGTGTTCCGGGCTAAAACCGCAATTCTAGCCGTTACCGCCGCCGCGACCGCATCGCGCGGGCCGAACGCCGCGCCGCGCGATGCGGCGTCACCGGTCCTGTTTCGACGCGCCGCGCGTGAAAGGCTGCGGCCGCCTGCCCGCCGCCTGGCGATCGATCATCCAGCCGGGATAGCCGGCAGGCACCGCACTGACGGCATCAAGATGCGCGAGTTCGTCCCCGGTCAGCGCGACCTCGGCCGCGCCGAGATTGTCTTCGAGCTGTTCGACCCGCTTGGCGCCGATGATGACGCTCGTGACATGCGGCTTGGCGAGCAACCACGCGAGCGCGATCCGCGCGACCGACACACCTCGCGCGTCGGCAATGGCGCGCATCGCGGCAACGCACGGCCACGCCCGCTCGAGATCGACCGGCGGAAAATCGAAATGGCTGCGCCGCGATCCTGCTTCGGCCGGCGCCCCGGGGCCGAACTTCCCGGAAAGCAGTCCCCCGGCGAGCGGCGACCAGACGAGCAGGCTCATCTGCTCGTCGATCGCGAGCGGTACCAGTTCGTGCTCGACGTCCCGTCCGGCGATCGAATAGTAGGCCTGCAGCGTCTCGAAGCGCGTCGCATGGAGCGCCTGGCTGAGCCCGAGCGCCTTGCCGATCTTTCCGGCGCGCCAGTTCGAGACGCCGACATGGCGAACCAGCCCCTGCCGCGTCAGATCGTCGAGCGCCCGCAGCGTCTCTTCGATCGGCGTGACGGGGTCGTTCGCGTGTATCTGATAGAGGTCGATGTGGTCGACCTGGAGCCGTTCCAGGCTTCGCTGCACGGAATCCATGATGTGGCCGCGCGACGCCCCCTGATCGTTGGGCTTCGGGCCCATCACGCCCGCCGTCTTCGTCGCCAGCACGATCTCGCCGCGCGGCACGCCGAGGTCCCGGAGCGCCTGTCCGACGAGGCGTTCCGACTGACCGAACGAGTAGATGTCGGCGGTATCGATGAAGTTGATGCCCTCGGCCAGGGCGCGGGAAATCAGCCGGGTCGCGTCGTCCTGGCCGACCGCGCCGATCGACGCCCACATGCCGGCATCGGCATTGCCGCCCAGCGTCATCGTGCCGAGACACAGCTCGGAGACATACAGGCCGGTGCGGCCCAGTTGCTTGTATTTCATGGCCGTTTCCTCATGGTCGGCTGGAAAGCGTGCGGTGGCGTCCGGTCAGGCGCCCCGCACGCCGGGATGTCAGCTGATTCGCGCGTGCCCTACCCGAAACTGTCCGGCGATCGTTGCGACGCGTGCGCCATAGCGGCGTGCCGTCTCGAGATCCCCCGGCGACATCTCGTCGGGCGACGCGTCGGCCGGCGTCTGCGCCATCGGCGCGAGATAGGAGCCCATGCGATTCAGGTCGTCGCGCATCGACGCCTTCAGGTTCGCCGGCTTGATGTCCATGCTCACCCAGACGCCGCCGTGCTGCCCGGCGAGCAGCACGAAGTATTCGAGCGTATTGAGCTTGTCGCCGTTGACGCTCGCGCTATTGGTGAAGCCGCCGAAGATCTTGTTGCGCCACCGGCCGTCGAACCAGGCCTTCGACGATGCGTCGGCGAACTTCTTGAACTGCCAGCTGGGGCCGCCCATGTAGGTCGGCGAGCCGAACAGGATCGCGTCGGCGCCCGCGAGCGTGTCCCACGCGTCCGGCGCGATGTTTCCGTCGGCGTCGATTGCGACGAGAACGGCGCCCGCGCCCTCGGCGACAGCCGTTGCCATACGCTGGGTATGCCCATAGCCGGAGTGGTAGACGACGGCCGTCTTAACCGGTGCGATGTGTTGTGTCATGGTTGCGCCCTTTCGTTCAGGTGGTCGTCGGGAGACGACATCGGAAAGCACTCTACTGAGTCGCAATTGAGTTATAAATGACGACCGATTGAACGTTCTGTTACTCGCCGAGTGAACAATGCAAAACCTCGATGCGCTGTTGATCTTTGCCCGTGTCGCCGAAATGACGAGCTTCACGCGGGCAGCCGAAAGCCTGGGCATCCAGAAGGGACGTGTCTCGATGGTGATCCGCCGACTCGAGCGCGACGTGGGCGTTGCGCTGTTGCATCGGACGACGCGGAGCGTGCAGCTGACCGAGGACGGACGCGCGTTCTATTCGCGCGCACGGGACCTGCTGGCCGAAGTCCAGGAATTGCAGTCGATGTTCTCCGGCAACGGCACGCGACTGCGGGGAAGATTGCGCGTCGACATGCCGACCGAACTGGCCCGCAGTGTCGTGGTTCCCGCACTCCCGCAACTGATGGCCGCGCATCCGGAGCTGGAACTGGAGCTGTCGAGCACCGATCGGCGTGTCGATCTCGTCCAGGAAGGCTTCGATTGCGTGAT
This sequence comes from Burkholderia sp. BCC1998, assembly GCF_905339875.1. NCBI lineage: Bacteria > Pseudomonadati > Pseudomonadota > Betaproteobacteria > Burkholderiales > Burkholderiaceae > Burkholderia > Burkholderia sp. BCC1998. The sequence continues at coordinate 98,275 of NZ_CAJPHE010000009.1, read as the reverse complement.
CCGTCTGGGCCCGATCGTGGACGAGACGCTGATCGCGCGACCGCTGGGCCGGCTGCGCATGATCAATGCGGCGAGCCCCGGCTACCTGGCGCGATACGGCGTACCGCATACGCTCGACGATCTGCTCGGCCAGGGACACCGGATGGTCCACTACACGCTGACACTCGGCGCGCGTCATACGGGATGGGAGTACCCGGACGGCACCGGCTATGCGTCGCTGCCGTTGCCGAGCGCGATGCAGGTCAACAGCGTGCAGACCTATCACGCTGCCGGGCTGGCCGGCATCGGCTTGATCCAGGCCGGATATTCAGGGGTCGCGACTCACATCGAAAGCGGCGCGCTGGTGGAGGTGCTGCCCGATCTGCGCCCGGAGCCGCTGGCCGCGTGGCTCGTCGTGGCCCATCGACGCAATCTGTCGCCGCGCGTTCGGGCGTTCATGGACTGGATCGAGCGGGTGTTGGAGCCTTATTTCGACTGAGGGCGTCGCGGCGGATCGGCTCGGGGGGGCATGGCCCGCGGCCGGGAAACCGACGAGGCTGCTCATGCGATTTGGCCGGGCCGCCGACATGGTTAGACTGCAAGCTGCGCCGTAACCGGCGACCTCGCGTCGTGACGCCGCAGCTAATCCTTCGGCGCGGGCGGCAGGGGAATCCAGTGCGTGTACGCCGACTGCAGCAGCGCGACGTCGTCGAATCGAGCAACGACCGCAAATCCTCGTGAATCCCACGCCAGCACATTAGACGCCGAGTCCGCATCTTGACGCGTCGGGCAGTGCTGATCCGCCGGAATCCAGTTCTGGCCCTGACGTGCCCCCTGCCATCCATCCCAAGCGGCCGCCGCACGTGTTCCCGTGACATAGCCGCCTTGGTCCCGAACGCGATAGGCCAGGTCGGCGCGATATTCCACCGGCGCGTCGCGGAACCACCATTGTTCAAAAAGCTCTCTCTCGGTGCTCACCGACTTCTCCAGTGACGCAGCTTCAGCTTGAATCCGCGGCCGCGAATTCGGCTACGCCCACCACCGTGCAATTCGCGTTCCTGCGGCATCGCAGGCTGACTTCGTCGCCCATCATGCCGAATCGGACTGCCCTCGGCGCGGCGCGAGCCCAGCCTTCGACCCCGTCAGCATATCGCGATGTGCCGCAACGATGCTGTGCGGCACGCGGCATCGTCGTCATGGATAGCGCCATGAGTCGAAGTCGCTTGCTGGCTACCATGCGCCGAACTTCGCTTGAATGTCAAAGCATCGACACGTTCCCGATTTGGCACAAAGCGCGGCGAAATCACGCTCCGGTCAAGTCGATGCCGCGGGGATGGCAGTCGCGAAAGTCAAAGGTACTCACGGAGTACGAATTGCCCATGAATCGACTGGAAACGTGGTGTTTATAGGCGAATTTGCCCGACTGTCGACGAGCATACTTGAGACCGCGACGACCATCCCGCACACGCCACCGAACTTCAGCTTTCCCGTGCGTCGGACCGCACGAGACTCGCCCGCACCTTGACGTCAGAGGGTCATCAACAATCGCAACTGGTGTTCGGTTTCCGTTCCCTTGACCAGCGCATAACATCGCGTCTCCCGTCGCTCGATCGCAGAAAGGCCTTCAGCATCGGAGAAGGTGTTCCATGCGACGCCGTCGATACTTGCCCATTCTCCGCGGGTTCGCGCAAAGGCGCGCAACAGCGGACTGGCTTCACGGCGCAGAACGACACGGTCCGCATTCAGCACACAGGTCGACCAGCCACCGCGGAGGATCAGGTAACAGGGTACCGAACGGTGATCAATTCTCGTGAGCACAGTTGTTTCTTCCATTTTCATCGCGACGAGGTCCAACGGTTCGCATTGCAGACGAAGTTATCGACCCGATCGAAGCGTGCGCGGCCACGGCCGGATGGTGAAGCCGGCCGGATCGCGAAACATCCCGACGGTGGACGCTTCTGCTCGTGCGGCCCCGCACGGCAGCCCCGCCCGCGACAACCAGACAGGGAGGAGCCCATGCTCTTCAATACGACACGCTTCCGGATCGATCCGACGCCCCGCAGGGCCGATGGCGAGTACATCGCACATGCGAGAATCACCACGACGCTGCTGGACGGAGGTGAGAGAGAGGTGCATTCCAGCGGCGATCTGGCCGGCTTCGATGCGCGCGACGATGCGATTGCGTACGCGACGCAATGGGCGCAGGGATGGCTGGCCGCTCAATTTGGCTGAAGGCAAAAAGGCGGTGGCGCAGCTGTGGCTCGAGCGTCGGGCATCGTGGCTGCGTTACCGCCTGGGATGCTTCATTTCCTCGGCTTCCATCGCGGCGAGTCGCTCTTCACTTGCGGATACGGGTTCCATGGCTTCGTCGATCGAAGTCAATGCATATTCGCAGGCCAGCTTCACTGCTTCAACGGTAGTCTCTGGCTGCTCGTCGTCGCCAGGCGGCGGGGAAAGCATGTCTGCGAGCATCATGGCCAACTCGGGGGTGTCCCATGGTTCGCCCTTTTGCGCCTTCTTCTTTATATAGTGCCGGATTTCCGCGTCTTGCTCGGGCGAGAGTGGAAGGTGTCGAAACGTGTTGCCTGGGTTAGCGTCAATCATGTGTTGCTCCGAAATTCGAATGCGACTCCCGTGGGCTGCTCCCTGCCATGCGCGTGCACCCGGAACAAGACGAGAACGAAGGAGCAGCTTCCTATTTTCGGCAGCGCGAATCCTGAATGCGTTCGAGGCGGACCAAAAGCTCGTCCACCTGCAGTGCGAGGACCTTGCTTCGCTCGGATTGTGTGCGGAGCTTGTCGAGCTTGACTCTCCAGTACGCGGGATCGTTCACGGACGATCGGTTGATGAAGGCGTGTTGCGCTTGCTCGAGCAGCCCGACCGATCGTCTGATATGGGCCAACTCGCGTTCCGCGTCGCAGTACCAGCTCATGCTTGCCGCCTTCTGATCATGATTTTCATCCTGGTTGCTGCACGGCGCGACGCGCGTACCGATCATTCTTCCTGCCGCTGCGCGGCGGCCGGCATGCTGCCTGCGTCGTCCGGTCGCCGTACCGCACGCCGGGGATCGGGATGACGACGTAATGCCCCCCTCGGCCGGCACGTTGTTCCCGCCGTTCTTCTAGTACATCTTGCGGGGCGGCAACATGCGCTTCGCCCGCAAGCGCTGCCGGGCAACGGCACTGGCCTTTTTCCGTTTGCGCTCCGTCGTGGGCTTTTCGTAGCTGGTGCGACTGCGCAACTCGCGAATCAGCCCGGTCTTCTCGATACCGCGCCGGAAGCGCCGCAGCGCGACATCGATGGGTTCGTTGATCTTCAGTGTGATGGTTGTCATGTAATGCCTGTTGGAAAACGTTCGACTAAAACTAGCCGAGTCGTGTCATGACGGTGCTCGCTATCGCGTCGGATTCGAACTCCGAATACCCGGCTCCGATCGAAAATGCGCGCACCGCCGCGAACATCTGCAGCTCTTGTTGATGGCACCGCGCAGAATGGGTCATTCCAGCGGGCAGGACAGCATCGCTCCGCGTGAGCTTGCACCGCTGGACCAGATCGATAAGCTCGTCGACGATCATTTCGCCCTCCAAATTGATGGCAAGTCACGCTGCCATGCGAGTCGTGTCAGAGGGCGTCCGAAAAGAAGGCCAGCTTTTCGCGATCGTCGTCAATGACGCGCTCGGCATAGCGCAGCGACGCACGCCGTGCGTCACCGGCCGTGTCGAACGGGCCGTCGCCGACGAGCCTGAAAGTCTGGCTCTGCGTCAGCGTGTCGGTGGTGCCGCGAAGACAAATCTTGACCGCTGCGTCGAAGCCGGCCTCGTAGTTGTGCGGCAAGCCATCCAGCGCAGGCACGTGCGGGTAAATCAGTGGATAGATCTCGAATCCACGGTAGATATGCATGCTCATCATGAACTCCTGACGATCGCTTCTCGGCGACTCGCAAGGACGAGCGTAGGCAGCCAGCATCGCCTGATGCATGGCGCGACGGGTCGTGGTGAAAGGGACAAACGTTGCGCGCGAGGCAATGCGCGACGCAACACGGTGGCAGGTGGAGGGCGAGCGGTCGAACAGCAAACGGAGGCTCGAACGAAACCATCATACGCGCATCGTCGATCGGGTGTCCATTTTATTTCGACCGCGACGAGGCAGATGACGAAGTGCGTTGTCGCGCCGTGATCGCGGCTCACCCCATGCCGTCGTGCCCTCGTTCATCGAAACGCTTTCGACGTGGCGAGTCGACCAGATGAAGACCACGCCGATCACTGTCGTCGACGAGCATCTTCCCGGCGACCAAACTTTTGCATCTCCACCATCTTCCGTCAGTCGACCGAATACAGAAGCAACTTCGCCTAATGCAAGCCGCCGAGGCATACACGCACCCGTTCATTGATCCGACGATAGCGGACAGCCGTGGCCACCCCGACTCACGCCGCCGATCATTCGCCGGCGGCGGCGTTCGATCCGGCGTTGACGGCGGCAGCCAGCGCGGCGATCCGCTCGGCGCGCAACAGCACCGGCCGATCGACCATCTTCCCGTCGACCGTCACCACGCCGCCATTCGAATCGCGCATCGCATCGAGCACGCGCCGCGCCCAGCGCGCTTCGTCGTCGCTCGGTCGAAAGCATCGGTGCACGAAGCCGATCTGCTTCGGATGGATGCACAGCTTCGCGCCGAACCCCAGCTGCTTGCCGTTGAATGCATCGCGCGCGATACGCACGCCGTCATCGATATCCGGCGTCACGCCGTCGACCGGCGATTCGATCCCGGCCACCCGCGAGATCAGCACGAGTTGCGAGCGGAAGTGATTGAGCGAAACGCCATCGTCCGACATGCCCATGTCCGCGATGAAATCGAGCGTGCCGAACATCAACCGCTCGACGTACGGCGCTTTCGCGACATCGAGCGCGTTCCACATGCCGTGTGCGCTTTCGATCAACGGATAGACCGGCACACGCCGGCGCGCGAGCGCAACGGCGGCGCACACGTCGTCGGCGCACTCGGCCTTCGGCAGCACGATACCGGCCACACCCTTCAACGCGCCGAGCGCGGCATCGGCCTCGAACCATCGCGTGTTCCGCGCGTTGATCCGCACGAGCACCGGATGCTCGGGCGAAACCCACGCCGCTATCGCATCGCGCGCCGCCACTTTCGCCTCCGGCTCGACGGCATCCTCGAGGTCGATGATGATCGCATCGGCGCCGCTTGCGAGCGCCTTGTCGAAGCGCTCCGGCTTGCTCCCCGGCACGAACAAATACGACTGGGCCGGCGCCTCGCGGCCACCGCCGGCGCGCATCGCGGCATCAGACGGCATCGACCACCTCCGGAACCCGTTCGAACAGATCGCCGACGAGGCCGTAGTCGGCCACGCTGAAGATCGGCGCCTCCGGATCCTTGTTGATCGCGACGATCACCTTCGAATCCTTCATGCCGGCCAGATGCTGGATCGCACCCGAGATGCCGACCGCGATGTACAGCTGCGGCGCGACGATCTTGCCGGTCTGGCCGACTTGATAGTCGTTCGGCACGTAGCCGGCATCGACTGCCGCGCGCGATGCGCCGAGCGCGGCGCTCAGCTTGTCGGCCAGCGGCTCGAGAACCTTCGTGTAGTTCTCGCCGCTGCCCAGGCCGCGGCCACCCGACACGATGATGCTCGCCGACGTCAGTTCCGGACGGTCCAGCTTCGTCACTTCACGGCTCACGAATTGCGACTTGCCGGCGTCCGCCGCGGCTTCGATCTTCTCGATCGCTGCGCTGCCGCCTTCCGCTGCCACCGGATCGAAACCCGTCGCGCGCACCGTGATGACCTTGATCGGATCGCTCGACTGCACCGTCGCGATCGCGTTGCCCGCGTAGATCGGACGCTCGAACGTGTCGGCACTGTCAACAGCCGTGATGTCGGAGATCTGCGCGACGTCCAGCTTCGCGGCGATACGCGGCGCGATGTTCTTGCCGTACGCAGTCGCCGGCGCGAGGATGTGCGAATAGTCCTTCGCGATGTTCAGCGCGGTCGCCTCGACGTTTTCCGCGAGGCCCGCTTCGAGTTGCGGCGCATCGGCCAGCAACACCTTCGACACACCTGCGATCTTCGCTGCTGCATCGGCAGCCGCTTGCGCGTTGTGGCCCGCGACCAGCACGTGGATGTCGCCACCGATCTTCGCTGCCGCCGCCACCGTGTTCAGCGTCGCGGCCTTGATCGACGCGTTGTCATGTTCTGCAATCACCAGAATCGTCATTTCTTTCCGCTCCCTCTTACAGCACCTTGGCTTCGGTCTTCAGCTTCTCGACCAGCGTCTTCACGTCCGGCACCTTCACGCCGGCCGCGCGCTTCGGCGGCTCGGCCACCTTCAGCGTCTTCAGACGCGGCGCGACGTCCACGCCGAGGTCTTCCGGCTTCACCGTTTCCAGCGGCTTCTTCTTCGCCTTCATGATGTTCGGCAGCGTCACGTAGCGCGGCTCGTTCAGGCGCAGGTCGGTCGTGACCACCGCCGGCAGCGTCAGCGACAGCGTTTCCGCGCCGCCGTCGACTTCGCGTGCAACCGTTGCCTTGCCGTCCGCGATCGTGACCTTCGACGCGAACGTCGCTTGCGGCAGGCCGGCCAGCGCGGCCAGCATCTGGCCCGTCTGGTTCGAATCGTCGTCGATCGCCTGCTTGCCGAGGATTACGAGTTGCGGCTGCTCCTTGTCGACCAGCGCCTTCAGGATCTTCGCGACGGCCAGCGGCTCGACGCTGTCGTTCGATTCGACGAGGATCGCGCGATCCGCGCCGATCGCCAGCGCCGTGCGCAGCGTTTCCTGCGCTTGCGTCACGCCGACCGACACCGCGATCACTTCGGTCGCGACACCCGCTTCCTTCAGCCGCACCGCTTCTTCCACCGCGATTTCGTCGAACGGGTTCATCGACATCTTCACGTTCGCGATGTCGACGCCCGTGTTGTCCGACTTCACGCGGACCTTCACGTTGTAATCGACCACTCTTTTCACTGCTACGACGATCTTCACGCGCTGCTCCTCCATCGAGTCGTTGGCATCATCCGGTTTCGCAGGCCATTACACGCGCAAACCCGGCCGGCGACAACTATCCATTGACTCTGCCGGTCATAGCCCGAACCTATTGCGCCACGCGTTTCCCGGCGCCGAATGCGACACGGCCCGGATGATCCGGGCCGTGTCGTTGATCAGCGGTTCGCTGCCAGCGTGGCGGTAATCGCCAGGAATCGCGCGATATCGTCGGGCGCATGGCAATGGAGCGGCGATATCCGCACAGCGCCGCCGAGCCCGAACGATTTCAGCATCCGCCCCGAATACAGGCTCGACGCGACGCGTTCATAGACGATCACGCCATGCTTTTCGTATTCCCGCACCGCCTGCGTCGGTTCGAGGTTCGCGAAACCGATCCCGACGATCAGGTCGCGCTCCGTCAGGTCGTCGTGATCCCAGTAGACCTCCACACCGTCGATCGACCGCAGCCCGCGACGCCCCTCACACCCGTCGAGCAACGCGGCCAGCAGCGCGCGCTCATGCAGTTCGATCCGGTGCATGCCCTCGACGAACAGCGTGCGCCGATCGTCCGAATCGCGGAAATACCGGCCGATCCAGCTCACGTAATCGACGATCGACGTCACGACCGCGAATTGCGCGGGCGCCGGGCTGCCCAGTTCCCATACGCCGTGCTCCTTCGCGGCAAGCCGGTGATGCGGCAACGCGGACGCGCGCGGCGACAGCCACGAGATGCCCGACCCGCGGCAACCGAAGAACTTGTACGGCGCGAAGTTGATGCCGTCGACCGGCATGCGCTGCACGTCGATGATGCCGTGCGGCGCATGCTGGACCGCATCGACAACGATGAACAGGTCCGGCTTCTTCTCCCGCGCACGCGCGACGATCGTCTCGATGTCGAATTTCGCGCCGGAGATGTTCGACGCGAACATCACGCTCAGCAGCGCGGTATCGGCGTCGACCAGCGACACGATCGCATCGACGTCCACGCCGCCGGTCTGCGGATTGCTCGGCGCGATGCGCAGCGTCTTGCCGGTGCGTTCCGCGTAATGCGTCATCGCATCGTACGACGACGGGTGCTCGAGCACGGTCGTCACCGCATTGGTGCCCGGCACGTTCTCCATGATCGCGCGCACCATGTCGAACATCGCGCCCGACGCCGTCAGCGACGCATACACGGTGCCGTCGCGCGCGTTCAGGATCGTGCGAACGTCGTCCTCGCCGCGCGACTGGATCGCCTGGAGATCGAGCGCACGCTCATGGATGCGCTCCGGGCAGTCGGGCAGCGCATCGATCCGCGCGTAGGCGTCGACCGCGGCCTTCAGCCGGAACGATCCGCCCGCGTTGTCGAAGAACAGCCGCGCGCGGCCGTCGATATCGTGATCGACATGATGAAAGCGCGCCTTGACCTGCTGCAACAACGCGTCGGGAAAAAGTGCTCCGCGGGGACTGCTCATCTTCAATGCTCCTGTTTGCTTCTGAATGTTGTGCGATGCCTGCATGGCGGCGTTCAGCCGCGCAGCGATTCGAGGTATGCGCGGCCCTTGTCCGCGTCGTACTGGCCTTCCCATTTCGCGATGACGAGCGGCGCGAGCGCGTTGCCGACGAGGTTCAGCGCGGTGCGCCCCATGTCCATGATCCGGTCCACGCCGGCGATGAACGCCAGCCCTTCGAGCGGCAGTCCCGCGCTCGCGAGCGTGGCGAGCATGATCACGAACATGAAGCCGGGCACGCCCGCGGCGCCCTTGGACGTGACGACCATGGTCAGCGTCAGCAGGATCTGCTGCTGCCAGCCGAGATGCACGCCATACAGCTGCGCGACGAACAGCGTGCCGATGCCGAGATAGATCGACGCGCCGTCGAGGTTGAACGTGTAGCCGGTCGGCACCACGAAGGTCGTGATGCTCTTCGGCACTCCGTAGTCCTCCATCTTCTTCATCAGCTGCGGCAGCACGGTCGCCGAACTGCAGCTCGAGAACGCGATGATCAGCTCGTCCTTGATCACGCGCAGCAGCGTGACGATGCGGAACCCGAACAACCGCGCGGTCAGGCCGAGCACGACGATCGCGAACAGCAGGATCGCGAAGTAAGTCACGGCGACCAGCTTCAGCAGCGGCAGCAGCGACCCGAAACCGAAGCTCGCGACCGTCACCGCGATCAACGCGCACACGCCGACGGGCGCATAGCGCATCACCATGTTCGTCACCTTGAACATCGCATCGGCCACGCCCTTGAGCATCGCGAGCACCGGCTTGCGGTGTTCTTCCGGCACGGTCTGCAGGCCGAGACCGAACAGCAGCGAGAAGAAGATCACCGGCAGCAGGTCGCCCTTCGCCATCGACGCGACGATGTTGTCCGGGATGATGCCGAGCACCAGCGCCATCAGCCCGTGATGCGCCTGCTGCACCTGTTGGGTGGCTTGCTGGTAGCGGGAAATGTCCGTGTGCGCGAGTTGCGACATGTCGGTGCCGACGCCCGGCTGCAGCACGTTGCCGATCACGAGCCCGAGCACGATCGCGATCGTCGTGATCACCTCGAAATAGAGCAGCGTCTTCAGGCCGATGCGGCCGAGCGACTTGCCGTCGCCGACGCCCGCGATGCCGATCACCATGCTCGTGAACACGATCGGCACGACGATCATCCGCACGAGCTTGATGAAGATGTCGCCGGCCGGCTGCAGCAACCCGGACACGGCCGTGTCGCGCAATTGCGGAAACCGGTTCAACACGAGCCCGGTCGCGATGCCGACGACGAGCCCGATGACGATCTGCCACGCGAGGCCGAAGCCCGGCTTGCGCGCCGCGTCCGGGACGGGCGGGGATTCAATGACGGTGTCCATGCTGTCTCCAAATAAGGGGGGCGGTTGAACGCTGGATACGAGGCGGCGCGGTACCTGACGAACGCGCTCGCCGGACAACGCAACGGGAGAACCTTAAGCAGCCGAAATAGGTAAAAAAAGCGATTTTTTGATATGCGAAAATATCGCTTTTCCTCATCTATCGAGTACCAGGCGATGCTCACGTTCAAGCAGATGGAAGCGCTGTACTGGATCGTGCGACTCGGCTCCTTCGACGCGGCCGCGACACGCCTCAACACGACGCAATCGGCCGTGTCGAAGCGGATACAGGAACTCGAACGCACGTTCGACCTGACGGTGTTCGACCGCGCGCATCGCAGCGCCCGGCTCACCGACAAGGGCGCCGAACTGTTCGATCACGCGAAGGCGTTGCTCGAACAGCGCGACCGCGTCGTCGAGCGGATGAGTTCGAAGGAAGCGCTGGTGCGCCATGTCCGGATCGGCGTGACCGAACTGACCGCGCTGACCTGGCTGCCGCGCCTGGTCGCGGCGATCCAGGCCGCCTATCCGCGCGTGCACGTGGAGGCGGAGGTGGACCTGACCGCGGTGCTGCGCGATCGTCTCGCCGCCGACACGATCGACCTGATCGTCGTCCCGCAGATTCATGCGACGGAATCGTTCGCGGCGACGGTGGTCGGCGAAGTCGACAATGCGTGGATGTGCGCGGCCGGGTTCATGCCGAAGCGCAAGACGGCGATTTCATTGACGGACGTCGCGCAGTTTCCGCTGATCCTGCAAGGGACCCTGTCGGGCACGGGGCATCTGTACACGCGCTTTCTGCAGGAACATGGCGTTGCGATGCAGCGCGTGCTGTCGAGCAACAGCCTGATCGCGCAGATCGGCCTCACGCTGTCGGGACTCGGCGTCAGCTATCTGCCGAAGGCATGCGTCGCGCACCTGGTCGCGTGCGAGGCGCTGGAGATCGTGCGCACGCGGCCGGCGCTGCCGCCGGTGCGCTACGTTGCGCTGCATCGTGCGGAACGCGCCCATTCGCTGACCGCCGAGATCGTCCAGCTGGCGGCGCAGGCGTGCGATTTCAGCACGAGCCTGCTGGACCCCGGTGCACATGATTAGGGTTCCGAACGACATGGCAAACCCATGGCGCGATGCGCCCGCATCGGTGCGCACCGAAGCACACGGTCAGATCTTCAGCGTCGTCGACAGATATTTGAATACGGTCGAGACCCGCAGCAGATGTCGCGATTCCCGGTGGGTCAGCACCCACAGCTCGGTCCGGCAGTCGGGCAGGACATCGGTCAATTGCACGAGATCGGAGCGGCCGCGTGTCAGAAACATCGGCAGTATGCCGACGCCCATGCCCAGGGCGACCAGCTCCATCACGGTCAGGATGCTGTCGACCTTGTAGTGCGGCACCACTTTCCTGAAATGACGTTTGCGCCAGATGACCGACGGGTGGCCCGGCAGCGCGTCGTCCGGCGCGATCCAGCGTGCCTTGCCCGCCGTGACGTCTTCATAACGGCGTACTGCGGCGTCGTGCCTCGACGCGAAAAGCGCCACGTCGATCGACCCGACATGCTTGCCCACCAGATATTCCGGTGGCTGCCGGGTCGCACGCACCGCGATATCGGCATCGCGGCGCCCCAGGTCGGCGATCTCGTTGCCGGTGTTCAGCTCGTACGCAAGCCGCGGGTGGACGGCTTCCAGCTGCTTCAGCGCCGGCCCGACCAGCCCGTGCAGAATCGTGTCGGTGGTGGTGATGCGCACGGTGCCCGCCACTTGCTCGGGCGCTTGTTGCGCGATCGAGCGGGCCGATTCGACCTGCACTTCCACTTGCTCCGCGTATTCGGCCAGCGCCAGCGCGATTTCCTTCGCGCGATAGCCTGAGCGGGTCCGTTCGAACAACTGCTGCTGCAGGCCGCGCTCGATCCGCCTGAGGTTGCGAAACACGGTCGACGCATCCACGTCCAGTCGCTCGCCCGCCTGAACCAGCGTGCCCGAGCGGGACAGCGCCAGTATCGTTTCGAGGTCTGCTGCGCTGAGCTTGTATGGCATCCGGTTATCCCCCGTGCATTGCATTTTTGCAATCCGTCATTGTAATCATGCGTATTGCTCAAGCACTTCCGCAATGTCAAATTCGGTGCCGCCTTGCCAACTCTCCCAACGGGTGCCGATATGAACCAATCGATTTCGACGAGTGACAATGCCGCCTATGCCGCCCATGGCGCGTTGCTGCTGCGCGTGGCATTGGGCCGGCGCAGCCAGCGCTTCGCGCCCGGCGTGGCCTGACACGGCGAGGCGACGACATGAGCACGCCCCAATACCACCTCGTCAGCCACGTGCTTTGCCCGTACGTCCAGCGCGCAGTCATCGTGCTGACCGAAAAAGGCGTCCCGTTCGAACGGACGGACGTCGACCTGGGCAACAAGCCGGACTGGTTTCGCAGGATTTCCCCGCTCGGCAAGACCCCCGTGCTGGTCGTCGATGGCGCGCCCATCTTCGAATCGGCCGTGATCTGCGACTACCTCGACGAGACGCTCGCGCCGCGGCTGCATCCCGATGCGCCGCTCGAGCGGGCGCGGCACCGCGCCTGGGTCGAGTTCGCATCGGCACTGCTGAACGCCGTGTGGGGGTTCTACACGGCTGCGGACGAAACGGCGCTGGCCGCAGCAACCCGTGACATCCGCGCACGATTCGAGCAGCTCGAAGACACGCTCGGCACCGGCCCGTATTTTGGCGGCGCGCACTTCAGCATCGTGGACGCGGCATTCGGGCCGGTGTTCCGCTACTTCGACGTGTTCGAGCAGATCGACGACTTCGGGTTCTTCGCGGGCTTGCCCAAGGTCACTGCATGGCGGCAACGGCTCGCCGAACGGCCGTCCGTGCGCGCAGCGGTCCCGGCCGACTATCCGCAGCGGCTGATGGAGTTCCTGCTCAAGCGCGGCTCGATGCTGTCGACGCGTATCCGCGATCACGTATTGCGCATTCAGGATTGAACCGAACCGCTTTTGCGTGCCGGCGCCCCGTATCGGGTTGCGCCGGCACCGGGCTCAGGGTGCCACCGGCACGATCTTTGCCGGGCGATCGGTCGCGACACGGCGCTAGCGCAAACCCGCCCCCGGTTGCACTGTTCATCGCCGTTCGGGTCCTGTATTGTCCTTCCATCCCCGGTTGCGGAACCGGTGCATGGGAGGCGCACGATGCAGAAAAAAAATGCTGCAGCCGTCTGGATCCTGATCGCGATGGTGGCAGGCATCCTGATCGGCTACATGATCTTCACGAGCTTTCCCGACAAAAAGGCCACCACCGAAATCGCCGGATACATCTCGCTCGTGTCCGACGTGTTCCTGCGGCTGATCAAGATGGTGATCGGCCCGCTGGTGTTCTCGACGCTCGTCGTCGGCATCGCGCACATGGGCGACGCGGCATCGGTCGGGCGCGTGTTCGCGAAATCGATCGGCTGGTTCGTCACCGCGTCGCTGATCTCGCTGCTGCTCGGGCTGTTCATGGCGAACCTGCTGCGGCCCGGCGAGAACCTCGGCCTGCCGCTGCCGGACATCGGCGCATCGGCGAACCTCGCGACCTCCAAGTTCACGCTCAAGGATTTCGTCGGCCACATGGTGCCGAGATCGTTCGCCGAGGCGATGAGCAACAACGAAATCCTGCAGATCGTCGTGTTCTCGATGTTCTTCGGCGTCGCGCTCGCGGCGCTCGGCGAGCGCGGCAAGATCCTCGTCGCCGCGATCGACCAGTTGTCGCACGTGATGCTCAAGATCACCGGCTACGTGATGAAGCTCGCGCCGCTCGCGGTGATGGCCGCGATGGCCGCGACCGTCGCGGTCAACGGGCTGTCGGTGCTGCTGAAGTTCGCGGTGTTCATGGGCGACTTCTACGTGAGCCTGTTCCTGCTCTGGGCCTTGCTCGTCTGTGCCGGGCTGTTGTTCCTCGGGCCGCGCGTATTCAAGTTGCTGGTGCTGATCAAGGAAGCATTCATGCTGTCGTTCGCGACGGCCAGCTCCGAAGCCGCGTATCCGAAGATCCTCGATGCGCTCGACCGGTTCGGCGTGCGACGCAGGATTTCGAGCTTCGTGATGCCGATGGGCTATTCGTTCAACCTCGACGGCTCGATGATGTACTGCACGTTCGCGTCGCTGTTCATCGCGCAGGCGTACAACATCCACCTGTCGATCGGCACGCAGATCACGATGCTGCTGGTCCTGATGCTCACGTCGAAGGGAATGGCCGGCGTGCCGCGCGCATCGCTCGTCGTGATCGCCGCCACGCTGCACCAGTTCGGGCTTCCGGAGGCCGGCCTGCTGCTGATTCTCGGCGTCGATACGTTCCTCGACATGGGCCGCTCGGCCACCAACGCGGTCGGCAACTCGATCGCGAGCGCGGTGGTCGCGAAGTGGGAAAACCAGCTCATGTCGGAAGCGGAAGCCGAAGCCAACCTGGCACGCATCGAAGCGGAACAGGAAGCGACGATTGCGCATCCGACGGACGTCTGACGGAGGCCCGGCGATGAAGATGCAGCGATTCTGGCGTGCGCTCGCGCTCGCGGGCCTGCTTGCCGCGGGCGCAACCGCGCGCGCGGAAGATGCGCCGTCCACGCCGCCGCGCGTCGAGCCGTTCGCGCCGGCCCGACTGACCGGCACGCTCGCGAAGGTGCGTAGCAGCGGCACGATCGCGCTCGGCTATCGCGACGCGTCGATCCCGTTCTCGTATCTGAACGCGCGCAACCAGCCGATCGGCTATTCGATCGAGCTCTGCAAGGCGCTCGTGTCGTCGATCGAGGATGCGGTCAACCGGAACCTGACGATCCGCTGGGTTCCGGTCACGTCCGAGAACCGCATCGACGCGGTGGTCAACGGCACGGTCGACCTGGAATGCGGCTCCACGACGAGCAACCTGGAGCGGCAGAAGCGCGTGGCGTTCTCGCCGATCATCTTCGTGGCCGGCACGAAGGTGATGGTGAAACGCGGCTCGCCGATCCGCTCGTTCCGCGATCTCGCGGGCAAGAAGGTCGCGGTGACGGCCGGCACGACCAACGAGAAGGCGCTGCGCGACCTGGACGCGCGGTTCAGGCTCGGCATCCAGCTGCAGGTGGTGCCGGATCATGCGCAGGGCTTTGCGCTCGTCGCGAGCGGCGGCGCCGATGCGTTCGCGACGGACGACGTGCTGCTGTACGGCCTGATTGCGGTGAATGCGGGCAAGGGCGGCCAGTACGACGTGGTCGGCGACTTCCTGTCCTACGACCCGTACGGCATCATGTTCCGCAAGGAGGATCCGCAGCTCGCGCAGGTCGTGAAGAGCACGTTCGAGGAACTGGCCGTCGACGGCGAGATCACGCGCCAGTACAAGCGCTGGTTCCTGCGCCCGCTTCCGTCGGGCATGAGCCTCAACCTGCCGATGAGCCCGCAGCTGGAGACCATCATCGAGACGATCGGCGTCAAGGGCGAATGAGATAGCGCCGCCGTCTTCCGCTCGACCGGGACGAGCCGTTCCTGTCGCGCGTGATGCGGCGGCGTCACCGGCGTCGCCTACGTTGTGCGGCAGCCGCGACGCATCCCGCCACGCTATCCGGGGCAGCCATATGTTCATGCCGTGTGCCCGGTTGACGGGATGTCGTACCGGCTGATCGCACGGACGAATGTAACAGCGGCCCCGGTGCCTGCCCAGACACCGGGGCCGCTCACCGGCAGCACCGCGTTCAACCGACCCGCGCTTCTCCCTGCCGCTCCGCTTCAGCGTCTTGCGCCGCCGTTCGGGCGAGCACAGGCTTCAGCGCGTGCCCGGTATGGCTCGCCTTCACCTGCGCGAGCCCTTCCGGCGGCGCCGCCGCGACGATCGTGCCGCCGCCCACGCCGCCTTCCGGACCGAGATCGATGATCCAGTCGGCTTCCGCGATCACGTCGAGGTCGTGTTCGATCACGACGACGCTATGCCCGCCGTCGACCAGCCGGTGCAGCACGCGGATCAGCTTCGCGACGTCGGCCATGTGCAGGCCGACCGTCGGCTCGTCGAGCACGTACAGCGTGTGCGGCGCCTTCTGGCCGCGCCGCGTGATGTCGTCGCGCACCTTCGTGAGCTCGGTCACGAGCTTGATCCGCTGCGCCTCGCCGCCGGACAGCGTCGGCGACGGCTGGCCGAGCGTCAGGTAGCCGAGGCCGACGTCCTTCATCAGCCGCAGCGGATGCGCGATGTTCGAAATCGGTGCGAAAAATTCCACCGCTTCGTCGATCTCCATCGTCAGCACGTCGCCGATGTTCCGGCCGCGCCACGTGACCGCGAGCGTCTCCGGATTGAAGCGCTGCCCGTGGCACACGTCGCACGGCACCTTCACGTCGGGCAGGAAGCTCATCCCGATCGTACGCACGCCCTGCCCTTCACAGGCCGGACACCGCCCGTCGCCGGTGTTGAACGAGAAGCGCGACGCCGTGTAGCCGCGCGCCCGCGCCTCCAGCGTATCGGCGAACAGCTTGCGGATCGTGTCCCACACGCCGATGTAGGTGGCCGGGCACGAGCGCGGCGTCTTGCCGATCGGCGTCTGGTCGACTTCGAGCACGCGGTCGATCTGCTCCCAGCCGCTCAGCGACGCGCAGCCCTGCCACGCATGCGTGACGTTCAGCGACGGCCGCGGCGCGCTGCGTGCGAGCACGCTCGAGCGGCGATTGGTGGCCGGCGCGTCCTGCGCAGCCTTGCGCGCGCGCCGCGTGGCCGGCGACGACAGCACCGAGCGGCCAACCGCGTCGAGCAGGTTCGTCATCAGCACGTCGCGCGCGAGCGTCGACTTGCCCGAGCCGCTGACGCCCGTCACCGCGACGAGCCGCGCGAGCGGAATGCCGACGGTGACGTCACGCAGGTTGTGCAGCGTCGCGCCGTGCACGGTCAGCCAGCCCTCCGGCACCGCCGGTGCGCCCTTCTTGCCCGCGACGCTCACCGCACGGCGCGGCTGCAGCGGGTGCGTCATCGGCTGCGCGAGCAGGCGGCCCGTGACCGAATCGGGCTGCGCGGCCAGATCCGCGACCGCCCCTTCGGCGACCAGCGTGCCGCCGCGCTTGCCGGCGCCCGGGCCGACGTCGATGATGTGGTCGGCGCGGCGAATCGTGTCCTCGTCGTGCTCGACGACGACGAGCGTGTTGCCCTTGTCGCCGAGCTTGCGCAGCGCGTCCAGCAGGATCTGGTTGTCGCGCGGATGCAGGCCGATGGTCGGCTCGTCGAGCACGTAGCACACGCCCTGCAGGTTGCTGCCGAGCTGCGCGGCAAGCCGGATGCGCTGCGCTTCGCCACCCGACAGGCTCGGCGCCGCGCGATCGAGGCTCAGGTAGCCGAGCCCGACTTCCTCGAGGAACGCGAGGCGGCTGCCGATCTCGCTGACGATGTCGCGCGCGATCTGCGCGTCGCGGCCGGTCAGTTCCAGCGCGTCGATCCAGCGGCGCGTATCGGACACCGTCCACTGCGCAACCTCGACGATCGGATGCGCGTCGAACGTGACCGCGCGCGCGGACGGGTTCAGGCGCGTGCCGCCGCAATCCGGGCACGGCTCGTTGCCGACGCCTTCCGGTTCCTGCTCGTCCGACGGCAACGTCTGTTCGCGGCCGCGATCGTCTCCGGCGAGTACCGTGTCGTCGTACGCCGCGCGCTGTTCGCGCGTGAGCGTGACGCCGGTGCCGACGCAGGTCGTGCACCAGCCGTGCTTGCTGTTGTACGAGAACATCCGCGGATCGAGCTCCGGGTAGCTCGTGCCGCACACCGGGCACGCACGCTTGACCGACAGCACCTTGACCTCGCCGACGCGCGCGGTCGAATGGTCGTTCTGCATCGCGTGGTGCAGCCCGTCGAGCGGCGCGAGCAGGTGCATCACGCCCTTGCCGAGCTCGAGCGTCTCGTCGAGCAGGCGCCGCAACTCGGCCTCGTGGTCCGGCGACACGACGATGTCGGCCACCGGCAGCTCGATCGTATGCTCGCGGAAGCGGTCGAGCTTCGGCCACGGATCGACCGTGACGAACTCGCCGTCCACGCGCAGATGCGTGCTGCCGCGCGCCTTCGCCCACTTCGCGAGATCGGTATACACGCCCTTGCGGTTGACGACGAGCGGCGCGAGCAAACCGACGTGCTCGCCGCGATGGTCGCGCAGCAGCTGCGCGGCGATCGATTCGACGGTTTGGGACGTGACGGGCGTGCCGTCGTGGATGCAGTGCTGCAGGCCGAGCTTCACGTACAGCAGCCGCAGGAAGTGCCAGACTTCGGACGTGGTCGCGACCGTGCTCTTGCGGCCGCCGCGCGACAGCCGCTGCTCGATCGCGACCGTCGGCGGAATGCCATATACGGCGTCCACTTCCGGCCGCCCGGCCGGCTGCACGATCGAGCGCGCATACGCGTTCAGCGATTCGAGGTAGCGGCGCTGGCCTTCGTGGAACAGGATGTCGAACGCGAGCGTCGACTTGCCGGAACCCGACACGCCGGTGATCACGTTGAACTTGCCGTGCGGGATGTCGACGTCGAGCGCCTTCAGGTTGTGCTCGCGCGCGTTGACGATCCGCACGACGTCCTCGCCCTCGATCGCGCGCCGCTCGCGGGCGGCGTTCAGCACGGCCTGCAGCGGCACGCCTTCGTCGGCGAGCGCGGTTTCGCCGTCCATCGCGCGGTCGTACTGCAGCAGCGCGACGCCGGTGTGCGATTGCGCGCACGCCTTCACGTCGTCGGGCGTGCCCGCGCACAGCACGAGGCCGCCGCCGTCGCCGCCTTCCGGGCCGAGATCGATCAGCCAGTCGGCCGCGCGGATCACGTCGAGGTTGTGCTCGATCACGATCAGCGAATGGCCGGCCACGAGCAGCTTGCCGAACGCCTGCATCAGCTTCGCGATGTCGTCGAAGTGCAGCCCGGTGGTCGGTTCGTCGAACATGAACAGCTTCGCGCGCGCGATGCGCGCCTCTTCGCTGGCGATCCGGCGCCCGCCCGCGGCGGCCGCCGATTCGGCGAGGAAGCCGGCCAGCTTCAGCCGCTGCGCTTCGCCGCCCGACAGCGTCGGCACCGGCTGGCCGAGCTTCACGTATTCGAGGCCGACGTCGACGATCGGCTGCAGCACGCGCAGCACCTCCGCGTCGGTCGTGAAGAACGCGGCCGCCTCGCTGACGGTCAGGTCGAGCACGTCGGCGATGTTCAGCGCGCGGCCGTCGCGCTCGATGCGCACTTCGAGGATCTCGGCGCGGTAGCGGCTGCCGTCGCAATCCGGGCAACGCAGGTAGACGTCGCTCAGGAACTGCATCTCGATGTGCTCGAAGCCCGAGCCGCCGCAGGTCGGGCAACGGCCGTCGCCCGAGTTGAAGCTGAACGTGCCGGCGCCGTAGCCGCGCTGCAGCGCGAGCGGCGCCTTCGCGAACAGCTTGCGGATCTCGTCGAACGCGCCGACGTAGCTGGCCGGGTTCGAGCGCGTGGTCTTGCCGATCGGCGACTGGTCGACGAACACGACGTCGCCGACCTGGTCGGCCCCCGTGAGCGTGCGGAACGCGCCCGGCGACTCGGTCGCCTTGCCGTGGTGGCGCGCCATCGCCGGATAGAGCACGTCCTGCAGCAGCGTCGACTTGCCGGAACCGGACACGCCCGTCACGCACACGAGCCGCTGCAGCGGAATCTCGACCGTCACGTCACGCAGGTTGTGCTCGGTCGCGCCTTCGAGCACGATGCGCGGCGTGTTCGCGTCGACCGGGCGGCGCGCCCAGTTCGACGCATGCGCGACGTGCTTGCGGCCGCCGAGATATTCGCCCGTCAGCGTGCGCGCGGCACGGATGTCGGCCGGCGTGCCGTCGTAGACGATCGTGCCGCCGCGCTCGCCGGGGCCCGGGCCCATGTCGATCAGCCGGTCGGCCGCGAGCATCACCGACGGATCGTGCTCGACGACGACCAGCGTGTTGCCCGCGTCGCGCAGCCGCTGCATCGCCTCGACGATTCGCGTGAGGTCGCGCGGATGCAGCCCGATGCTCGGCTCGTCGAGCACGAACAGCGTTTTCGTGAGCGAGGTGCCGAGCGCGGTGGTCAGGTTGATCCGCTGCACCTCGCCGCCCGACAGCGTGCGGCTCTGCCGGTCGAGCGTCAGGTAGCCGAGCCCCACGTCGCACAGGTATTTCAGGCGCGTGCGCACCTCGGCGAGCAGCAGTTTGAGCGCATCGTCGAGCAGCGCACTCGGCAGCGTGATCTCGTCGAAGAAGCGGCGGATGCGCTCGATCGGCAGCAGCATCAGGTCGTGCACCGTCAGGCCCGGCAGCGCTTCGAGCTGCGCGCGCGTCCAGTCGACGCCGCGCGGCATGAAACGATCGGCGGGCGCGAGCACCGCATCGGCGTTCGCCTTCGAGCCGAGCCGCCACTGCAGCGATTCCGTCTTCAGGCGCGCGCCGCCGCAGACCTCGCACGGCGTGTAGCTGCGGTACTTCGACAGCAGCACGCGGATATGCATCTTGTACGCTTTTGATTCGAGATAGCCGAAGAAGCGTTTCACGCCGTACCACTGGCTCTGCCACTTGCCGTTCCAGTCCGGCGAACCGTTGATCACCCAGTCACGCTCGGCGTCGGTCAGGTCGGACCACGGCGTGTCGCGGCGGATGTCGGCCTTCGCCGCGTAGCGCATCAGGTCGTCCTGGCACTCCTTCCAGGCGGGCGTCTGCATCGGCTTGATCGCGCCGCCGCGCAGCGTCTTGCGCGCGTCGGGGATCACCAGGCCGAGATCGACGCCGATCACGCGGCCGAAGCCGCGGCAGGTCTCGCACGCGCCGTAGGCCGAGTTGAACGAGAACAGCGCCGCCTGCGGCTCCGCGTAGCGCAGGTCGCTGTCGGGATCGTGCAGCCCGGTGGAGAAACGCCACACCTGCGGCTCGGCCAGCGCGTTTTCCGCTTCCGGCGCGAGCACGTAGACGTTCACGCGGCCGCCGCCGCGCTTCAGCGACGCCTCGATCGCCTCGACCACGCGCACCTTGTCGGCCTGCTGCACGCGGAAGCGGTCGGCCACCACGTCGAGCAGCTTGCGCGGGCCGGTCGGCGACGCGACTTCGCGCTGCGCCTGCACGCGCGTGTAGCCGCTCGCGGACAGCCACTGCGCGATTTCTTCGTCGGACACGCTTTCCGGCAGCTCGACCGGGAACGTGACGACGACGCGCGGATCGTCGGCGCGCGTGCGCTCGACGAGTTCCGCGTAGATCGTCTCCGGCGTGTCATGCCGCACCTGCCGCGCGGTCTGGCGGTCGAACAGCTCGGCCGCGCGCGCGTACAGCAGCTTCAGGTGATCGTTGAGCTCGGTCATCGTGCCGACGGTCGAACGCGAGCTGCGGACCGGGTTGGTCTGGTCGATCGCGATCGCGGGCGGCACGCCGTCGACGCGCTCGACCTGCGGACGGTCCATCCGGTCGAGGAACTGCCGCGCATACGCGCTGAAGGTTTCAACGTAGCGCCGCTGGCCTTCCGCGTACAGCGTGTCGAACACGAGGCTCGACTTGCCGGAGCCCGACGGGCCGGTGACGACCGTCATTTCGCCGGTGCGCAGGTCGAGATCGAGGTTCTTGAGGTTGTGCTGACGCGCTCCGCGAATGCGGATCAGATTGCTGGATGACAATTTGCCTGCCCGTCTGAATGAGTTAGCCGGATTTCACGGTGCCGGAACGCTGCGGCGGATGCCCGCAGGCGCGGCGCACGTGCCGCACGGGTCATGCCCGCGCCGCTCGAGTTCGACGGATACTATACTGTATATTCATACAGTTTTCCAAGAGCGGCGCGAAGCCGGGAACAAGCGCCGGATCACTCAGGCTTCGCCTTGGCGGGATTGGCTTTGCGCCCGCGCCCCGGCGGCTTCGCCGGCACGGTTCGCCCGTACTCGTTCCACCACGCCGTCAACGCCTCCATCGTCGGTCCGAGGCCGCGCGCCTTTGCAGTGATTGCGTATTCGACGCGCGGCGGCACTTCCGCGAACACCGTGCGCGTAATCAAGCCGTCCGCTTCCAGTTCACGCAACTGCGCCGTCAGCATGTGCTGCGTGATTCCGGGAATCGACTTTCGTAGTTCTCCGAACCGATAGACGCGCTGGTTGAGCAGCCACATGATCTCTAGCTTCCACTTGCCGGAAAGCAGCGCGAATGCGCGCCGCATTTCGTCGTGCATGTTCACTTCCTCGGCGTCTTTAGTCATCTTTTCCATACCAACAGACAGAAAATCATCCTACTTGCGGGCGTTCATCTTAGACGACATTCTTGCGCCAAGTCGATCGCGACGAAACTCAGGAACCCGCAACACATGGCTGAAAATTACGCATACTGGATCAGCACCGCATTGCTGTCACTGCTCTATCTCGCGTCCGCGACGCTCTACATCGTCAAGCGGGATTCGGTTCGCGCAACCCTCGTCGGATTCGGTTATCCGGCGTACCTCGTGCCGCTCCTGACCGTCGCGAAGATCGCCGCCGTCGCAGCCATCCTGACACGTGTCGGCGTTGCGCTAAGCGATCTCGCGTACGCGGGCATCTTCTATCACCTGCTGCTCTCCGCACTGGCGCACCTCGGTGTTCGCCAGCCGCGCGGCGCACTGCCGGCAGCGGTCGCCCTCGTCTGTCTCGTCGTTTCATTCACCACGCAAAACGCGGCGCGCGACGTTCCGTCGCCGTATGGCATCGTCGCGACGATGCGTCACGCAACCGTCAGTTAAAGGAAATCATCATGGCCCGACTCAGCGGGAAAATTGCCATCGTCACGGGCGCCGGCCGGGGAATCGGACGCGCCACCGCGAAACGGTTCGCCGCCGAAGGCGCAACGGTGGCGGTCGTGTCGCTCACGCCGGCCAACGTCGATGCGGTAGTCGCCGACATCGAGGCCGCCGGCGGCCACGCGCTCGGCGTCCCGTGCGATCTCGGCAGCGCCGACCAGATCACCGTGGCAGTCGACAAGGTCGCCACGACGTGCGGCGGCATCGACATCCTCGTGAACAATGCGTTCGATCCGTCCGCCCCGTTCTCGTCGATCGCCGAGTTGTCGGTGGACAAACTGCAACGCAACTTCGATCTCGGGCCCATCGCGTACCTGAGGATGATGCAGGCGGCCTACCCGCACCTGAAAGCGAGCGGCGCAGGGCGCGTGATCAATTTCGGCTCGATGGCCGGTGTCATGGGTCTCGCGGGCTACGGGCCATACAACATGGCTAAGGAAGCGGTGCGTGCGCTGACGAGAACCGCCGCGCGCGAATGGGCCGCCGACCGGATCACGGTCAACAACGTGCTGCCGTTGGCGCAAACATGGGCCGAGAACGCCAGCGTGCCGCCACCGACCAATCCGCTGGGTCGTTTCGGCACGCCCGACGACGATATCGCGCCGGTCGTCCTGTTCCTCGCGAGCAAGGACGCGCAGTTCCTGACGGGCTACAGCCTCTCACCAGACGGCGGCTCGATCATCGACAGCGCACGTTGAACGACGCTCGGCGGATACGCGTCGCGACGTCGTGCGGCCCACACGTTCGAGCTTGTATGCCACGCGCGCGGCCCGGCTGCTGAACTGCGCGTTTTCTTCTTACAAGACCTACGCGACGACACCCACTTCCGGACGTCATTTCGTCACGCGCGCGGCCGGCGCGGGCGCCGGCGACGCATGCAGAACCTGATGCAATGCCGAGGCGCGTCTATTTCATCATCGACGCCCGCCCAGACAGAATCCAGCTCAGCCCCTACCCGCCGTCGCATACGCAATACACATGCGGGCGAGCACGTCGGTCGGATCGACGAGCGTCGCGCGACGCCCGTCCCGCGCGACATATTCGCCGCCCGGTAGCAGGATCGGCAGCTCGGTGCAGCCGAGCACGATCACCCGCACACCCTCGGCGATCAGCGCCTCGATGGCGGCGCCGATATCGTCCTTGCACTGTCCGGTCGTGAAACCGGCCTTCACACCCTGCTTCCCGTAGATCGCTTCCATCACGCGCGCCTGCAATGCGGGCGTCGGTGCAACCTGTCGCAATCCTTGCGATTCCAGCGCCTTCTGGTAGACCCCGCTTTCGATCGTACCGGAGGTCGCGAGCACGCCGACGTCGCGCAGCTCCGGATACGTATCGCGCAGATGCGCGACCGTGACGGTCAGCATGTTGACGACCGGAATGCCGAGGTACGGCTGGATCCGCTCGACGAACGCATGCGCGGTGTTGCACGGAATCGCGATGACGTCGGCATCGCCGTCCTCGAGCTTCTTGCAGGTCGCGTACAACGCGATCGTCGGGTCCGTGCCGGTGCCCGTCAGGTTCTCGGTCCGGTCGGGAATCTGCGGATTCTGCTCGACCAGCAGCTTGATGTGTTCCTGATCGCGCGACGCCGGCGTGTTGCGCACGATCTTGTCGAGGAAATCGACCGTCGCGGCCGGCCCCACGCCGCCGACCACGCCGACCTTGAACGGCGCCGGGCGCGAACCGGCGTGCCCGGTCACCGCGTACTGCGCATACGCGAGGTTCGAATCCATGAGCGGCACGCGCAGCGGGCCGATGGCGTCCGCGACCAGTGCGATCTCGGTCAGGCCGGGGACGATCACCTGCACGCCCTGATCGATCAGGTCCGCGCATGCGCGGCGCAGCAGGTCGACCGGCCGGCCGCGCAGATTGCCGCGCTTGATGCCGTCGGCGCCGTAGACGGCTTCCGTCACGAGATCGATCCCGTCGTGCGTCCGCGGATGAACGACGTCGAACTGCGGCGACGGGAAATACGTGTCGAAGAGTCGCTTGTCCCGCACGTAGTCGGAAGCCAGCACGCCGATGCGCGTCGCGTCCGGGTATTTGCGCCGCACGTGGTGGCGAACGGCTTCGACGATATCGACGATCGGCAGGCGCGTATTCGCCTTCAATTCGTCGATGAACGTGTGACTCAGGAAACACGGCAGCACGACCGTCGTCACGCCGCGCTTCTCGAACTGCCGGATCATGTCGAACACGTACAGCTTGCGCTCGATGGTCGCCGCACTGCCGGACCCCGAGCCCTTGAACGGGTATTGCTCGAAGATCATCCCGGCGTGTTCCTCGTCGGACGACGCCGGCGTCGCCTTCACCATCTTGAAGAACACGTCGGCACTGCCCAGCGGCCCCAGGCCGCCGACCACGCCGAATTTCCTCCGCGCATTCACGCCATCCGTATCCGTGCGCATCATGCGTTCAGCTCCGGCTGCTCGAATACTGCGTCCTGCGACTGCGCGGCGCGCCGGCTCTCCCACTTCGCGATCACCGCCGTCGCCACGCTGTTGCCGATTACGTTGGTCATCGTGCGGCCCATGTCGAGGATCTGGTCGATCGCGAGCACCATCGCGACGCCCGCCACCGGCAGATGGAACATCGGCGCGACCGCCGCGACCACGACCACCGAGCCGCGCGGCACGCTCGCCATGCCCTTGCTGCTCAGCATCAGCACCAGCAGCATGAACACCTGCTCCGACAGCGGCATGTGCACGCCGAACGCCTGCGCGATGAAGATGGCCGCGAACGCCTGATACATCATCGATCCGTCGAGGTTGAACGCGTAGCCGAGCGGCAGCGTGAAGCCCACCACCTTCTTGTCGACGCCGAAGCGCTCGAGCTGCTCGGTCAGGCGCGGATAGGCGGCCTCGCTGCTGGCGGTCGAGAACGCGATCAGCGCGGGCTCGCGCACGGCCTTCAGCAGGCTCCCGACGCGCCGCCCGAGAAACACGTAGCCGACGCCGATCAGGATCGCCCAAAGGACCAGCAAGCCGAGATAGAACGCGCCGATCAGTTTCCCGTACGTATAGATCACGTCGAGCCCGCGCAGCGTGACCGACGACGCGATCGCACCGAACACGCCGAGCGGCGCCGCGCGCATCACGTAGTTCGTCAGGCGCAGCATCACCGGCACCATCCCGTCGATCGCCTGGATCCCGACGCCGACGCGCGGGTCGCGCTTCAACGCACTCAGCGCGACGCCGAGAAAGATCGAGAACACCAGGATCTGCAGGATGTCGTTGCGCGCCATCGCATCGAGCAGGCTGGTCGGGAACGCATGCGTGATCACGTCCCGGGCGTTCAGCGCGGCGGTGTTCAGTCCGGTATTGACCTCGCCCGCGCTCGCCACGAGGTTCAGGCCGGCGCCCGGCTGCAGCGCATTGGCCATCACGAGGCCGAGACTCAACGAAATCAGCGACGCGCAGACGAACCAGCCGAGCGAGCGCAGGCCGATGCGGCCGACGTCCTCGCCGCTGTCCATGCCGGCCAGGCCGGACACGAGCGTCACGAATACCAGCGGCGCGATGATCATCTTGATCAGGCGCAGGAAGATGTCGGTGACGATCGAGAAGTAGCCGGCGATCGTCTTGAGGGTGGCCGGGTCCGCGATGTTGGCGTGGCACGCATAACCGGCGACGACACCGAGGATCATGCCGACTGCGATGCTTAAGGTGAGGCGATTTTTCATGTCCATTCGTCCTTGGGTGGCACCCGGCCGCCGGAAGGCGGCGAGCGCTGCGAAGAAGGCCGCGCGACGCCGGTCGCGCGTCGCATGTGCCGTTGGAACGAATGGTAGGGACGGTCGAAAAAGCCGTGATGCCGGTGCGACATGGCGGTATGCGAGCGCCGCATAACGCGGGAAAACCCTGATTCAGCCGAGCCGGGCAGGCTCCGCGCGCAGATGCTGCCAGAGGGTGTCGAGGAATTCGCTGCGATTGGACACGTCGCGATACACGCGCAGCTCGACGTCCAGGTTCCACGCCGCCGGGCCGGCCGGCACGAGGTCGCCGGCCGCCAGTTCGGCGGCGATCGCGCTGCGGGGCAGCCACGCGACGCCCTCGCCTTCCATCACGAGCTTCTTGAGCACTTCGGCCATGTCAGACTCGTAGTGCAGCTGCAAGGCCGGCGCATCCGGTGCGCGGCCGAGCAGCAGCGCGAGACAGCGGCCGAAGTAGCTGGTTTCCGTGTAGGTAATCAGCGGCAGCGGATTCTGCTTCGTTCCGGGCAGGCGAAACGCGGGCGCCGATCGACGGTTCGGCCGGCACGCCGGCATCAGCGTGTCGAGGCCCACCGTCAGGTGCGCGTACTTCGCGGGGTCGAGATGGAGCGGCAGCTCCGGATGGTGATACGCGAACATCAGCTCGCAGTTGCCGTTGACGAGCATCAGGATCGAGTCGTGGACGTTCGTCGGAATGACGCGCGCGCGCACTTCACCGAAATGCGTCGCGAGCGCCTTGAGCCAGGCCGGCACGAAACTCAGCGCGATCGTGTGGCCCGCGGCGATCTGCAGGCTCTTGCCGGCGATCCGCTGCTCGGTGCGGATGATCGCGCGGGTATCGTACAGGCGGCTGATGACGTCTTCGGCCGTTTCGCGGAACAGGCGCCCCGCGGGCGTCAGCACCGGCGGAAAGCTGCTGCGGTCGATCAGCTCGGCGCCGATCCACTGCTCGAGCGACTGGATGCGGCGGCTGAAGCCCGACTGCGTGACGTTGCGAAATTCAGCCGCGCGGGAAAAGCTCTGGTATTGCGCGAGCGCGAGGAAATCCTCGATCCATTTGATTTCCATGATGGCCTTGGAGGTCGCGGGTGAGCCGGCCCGCGCGTCGCCAGGGTCGTGGCGAAGCGCGGGCCGACGGACGCCTCCATTTTATGGGCAGCGCGCAATGTCGCGTTCAACCCTCCTGACGCTCGATCAGGAAGCGCTCGCGGCGCTTCCCCTTGATCCATGCCGGCTCGCGTCCCCGGCCGGACCACGTCGCCCCGGTGTTCGGATCGCGGTACTTCGGCGCGACGGCAGGCGTTTTTCGCGCCGTCCTTGCGGCACTGCCCTGACGGCCGAATATCTGTCTCGGGGTCAACCCATATTCGGCGACACGGGTACGGACCTCCTGCAGCACGGTCTCGAGTTCGGCCTGTCGCGCTTCCTCGGCACGTTTCATCAGTTCATTGGCTTGCGCCTTCAATTCGCGATAGCCTGACATCCCTTTCCTCCCAATTGCTCCGGCGCCATGAAAAGCCGAACGGGGCGCAAGCCCCGAACGGTTCGTTGTGTTGTCAACGGGTGGTGTCACGCGCGTGCACGCGACGCGGCACGAGGCCTGTCTCCCTATGCATCGGATGCGTCGGCAGCACGCGTGCGCACGTCGTTCAGAACGGCAGCTCGACGTCCGGCTTCGCGGCCGTCAGCACGCGGCGGAAGTCCGCCTGGATGCGCTCGAGCCCTTCCTTGGTCTCCGCTTCAAAGCGCAGCACGACCACCGGCGTCGTGTTCGACGAACGCGCGAGGCCGAAGCCGTCCGGGTACTCGACGCGCAGGCCGTCGATCGTCACGACTTCGTCGGCGCCGTCGAACTTCGCTTCCTTCTGCAGCTTCTCGATCAGGCGGAAGTTCTCGCCCTCCTCGAGCTTGAGCTGCAGTTCCGGCGTGCTCATCGCGTCCGGCAGCGCGTTGAGCAGCGCGCTCGGATCGGCCGTCTTCGCGAGGATTTCGAGCAGGCGCGCGCCCGTGTAGAGACCGTCGTCGAAGCCGTACCAGCGGTCCTTGAAGAACACGTGGCCGCTCATCTCGCCCGCGAGCGGCGCGCCCGTCTCGCGCAGCTTCGCCTTGACCAGCGAATGGCCCGTCTTCCACATCAGCGGCTCGCCGCCCTTCGCCTTCACCCACTGCGCGAGATGGCGCGTGCACTTCACGTCGTAGATGATCTGCGCGCCCGGGTTGCGCGACAGCACTTCCTCCGCGAACAGCATCAATTGACGGTCCGGGTAGATGATCTGGCCGTCCTTCGTGACGACGCCCAGGCGGTCGCCGTCGCCGTCGAACGCGAAGCCGAGTTCGGCATCGGTGTCCTTCAGCGCCTGGATCACGTCCTGCAGGTTTTCCGGGTGCGCGGGATCGGGGTGGTGATTCGGGAACGTGCCGTCGATGTCGGTGAAGCGCTCGACGAGTTCGCAGCCGAGCGCCTTGAACAGGCGCGTCGCGAGCGGGCCCGCGACGCCGTTGCCGGCGTCGACGACCAGCTTCAGCGGGCGCGCGAGCTTGATGTCGCCCACGATGCGCGCGATGTACTGATCGGCGACGTCGAACTGCTCGAACGCGCCGCTGCCCGTTTCGAACCGCTCGTCGACGATGCGGCGGTACAGCGCCTGGATCTGCTCGCCGTAGATCGCCGCGCCGCGCAGCACCATCTTGAAGCCGTTGTAGTCGGGCGGGTTGTGGCTGCCGGTGACGACGATGCACGAATCGACGCGGCGCTCGCCGTCCTTCAGCGCGAGCGGCACGCTCGCCGCGAAATAGCCGACCGGCGTGGGCACCATGCCGACGTCGACGACGTCGACGCCCGCCGCACGCAGGCCATCGGCGAGTGCGCCGACGAGCTCGGGCCCCGACAGGCGGCCGTCGCGCGCGACGACGACCGCGTCGCCGCCCTGGGCGCGCACTTCGCTGCCGAAGGCCCGGCCGATCGCGCGCGCCGTATCGGCGTCGAGCGTCTTGCCGACCACACCGCGAATGTCATATGCCTTGAAGATGGATTGGGAGATCATCGATTCTCTCTGGGTTGCGTGCACGAAGCAGTCGGACCGTTGCGTGATCGCGCACTGCGTTCGGATTCAGGATGCCGTCACGGCGCGCGTACGTCCCTGCGTCCTGACGACGGCGCCGTCCCGATGTCATGGCGAACCGTCGCGCGACGAACTCACGCACAGCCTGGCGCGAACTCGTCGCGAAACTCGCAAAACAGCTTGCCGCGCGTGGCGAGGTGGTCGATCTGGGCCAGTGTCAGCGATGCGATGCGCGATGCCGTCATTTCCGAGACGCCGAGTTGTCGTGTGGCCTCGCTCCGGTTGACGAGGAGCAGCCACTTCGCAAGCATGAGATACGATCGATTGAATTCCGCGATCGCATCGGAAATGTCGTGTTGTTCGGCCATGGTCGGTCTTGAAGGGCCAGCGCGTGCGCTTTGCCGGTCGATTCGCTTCGACCCGGTGGTTCGGCACTCGCCGGATTTTCGATGACACACTGTACGTCGCGAACGCAGCGCCGGACCGACAAAGCTCTGAACGGATCCGCCAGCGCGCGCAGGCGCGCGTACCGTGGCGCGCACGTCGATTCGCGCGGCATCGCCACGGCGCCATGCGGATCCGTTCAGTCGGCGTCGGCGAGATACGGCGACGTGAACGCGCGCGGCGGGAACGCCGGCAGGCCGCCTTGCGGCGTAAAGCTGTAACGGAGATAGACGGCCGCCGTCCACTCGCGGTACTGATACGCATTGCCGAACGAAGCCGATCCACCGACGGCCAGCTGCGGCGCGACCTGGTATTCGCCGCGCGCGGCGAGCGAATACGCGATGCCCGTCTTGCTGCGCGCGGGATACACGGCCCCCGCGTCCAGCCCTGCCGCCTGGCTGGCGGCGGCATTCGCGGCCGCTTGCGCCTGCATGCCGGAATCGAGCGGGAAATACGGCACCGCGTTCTGCCGGTAATGCTGCACGCCGAACGAACCGCTCAAATCGTACGCAAACGCGCCCGTTCGTCCCGCGTACTCGACCGGTATATTCAGGATCACGTATTGCTGCGGACTGAAATAGCCGCCCTGACCGTACGTGAAATACGACTGGTTCTTGCTGAAGCGCATCCACGTCGCATTGACGCCCACGGTGAGCGTCCGGTCGGCGTCTCGCAGCAGGCGCGTATAGGCGCCGCCGCTGCCCTTGCCGGCGAAGTTGCGTTCGACGTGATGGCCGTCGTAATAGTCGAACGCGCCCGCGACGTACGCGCCGCTGGTGCCGTCGTCCCAGCTCAGTGCGCCGCGCGCGCCGCTGCGCGTCACGCCGCCCCACTTGAGGCCGGCACTCGCATCGCGCGCGCCCGCGAACGAAAGCAGGCTGTCGGTCACCGCGCGACGCGTGACGGCCAGCGAGTAGGCCGCCCGATCGGTGATCGCACCGTTGAAGCGCACGCCGCCGACCACGTCCTGGTACGGAAACCCGACCGGCGTCGCGCCGATGTCGGCCTTCAATTGCTTGCCTTCGTAACCCAGGGAAAGACCGACGCCGCTCGCCGTTTCGGAACCCGGCGAGCCGCCGGCGGCCGACCTCGAGAGCCCCGCGCCGAACCGGGCGAGAGTCGGCACGTCGGTCGCCGAGTTGCCGCCGTCGAGCATGACCGGCGTGGCGGTCACGACGACGTGACCGTTGCCTGCCTTGATACGCCCTTCCAGCGGCGCCTCGATGTCGGTGAGGCCGGACAGCCCCGCCTCGCCCGTCCGGTTTCGGAACACGAGGCCGCCCGATGCCGTGCTGGCCTGCTCGCTGTTCACCTGGGCCAGTTCCGACGCGACGTCGAGCATCTGAGTGTTGACGCCCGCGCCCGCATCCCGCTGCGGCGCACGGGCCACGGCGTCGCCTCCCGCATAGCCGGCCGGCGGCTGCGGGATATAGCGAGGCGGCGCATCGGCCTGCCCGTAGGCCGATGAAAGAACGGGTGCGCGCGCCGCGGCGACCTTCGTCCCGCCGCGGGCCGGCCGGGCCGGCCTGGCACCCGACGCGGCCGCCGGCGAACCGGTCACCGCCGCGGCCCGCGACGCGGGCGACATCGGCCACGGCGTGGCGACGTAGCCGGCACAGTCGTCGTTCGGATCGGACTGCGCGACGCACCCCGCTGACGCCCCCGCCGGCGGTACGTCGGCGGCAGGCTCCCGATAGGGCTGATAGGACTGATAGGACTGATAGCGCCGCGCGGTCGCGGGCCCGCCCGACTCGCCCGCGCCGGCGGCCGCCTGGCCATAGCCGCCGGGATCGCCGGGATCGGCCGTGACCGCCTGCGGCGACATGGCGGGCGGCACCATGCGCGCGGCCGGCACGGCGGACGGGGTGACGTAGGTCGCGGGCGGCGCGGGAGGCATCGTATAGGGCACGGTCGGAGCGGAAGAAGACGGGGTGGACCAGGAAGGCACGCCCGGCAGCGGCGATACCGCGGCCCCGAAGCCGGTCGACGGATGAACGACATCGACGGCGGTCTTGCCTTCGAACGGATTGGTACCGGGCAGCGGGTTCGCGCCGATGCGTCGCATCGCGTCTTCCCAGCCGCGCGGCACGTTCGACGGCGCCGGCTTGCTGCCCGGCGGCGGCGTATTGGCGGCCAGCAGCGAACGCTGCAGATACTGCGCGGCGAGCGAAAGATTCCCCTCCGCGCGATACAGGCGGCCGGTCGCGGCAAGCAAGCCCGGGTCGTCGGGCGCGATGCGCAGCGCCGTGGCCGCGAACGCTTCACCGTCGCGCCATGCCTTCGCGCTGCTCGCCGCGTAGATCGCCGCGACCAGCAAGCCCGTATCGTCGGGCCGGCGGGCCAGCGCGACCCGATAGCATTTCAGCGCGTTCGGCGCGTCGCCGGCCGACGTGTACAGCCGCGCGAGCGCGGCCTGGAGTTCGGGACTGTCCGGCATCGCGGCCAGCCACGGCGCGATGACGGCGTAGCCGCCGGCGAGGTCGCCGGCCTGGCGTACCGCATCGGCCTGCCGCACGACGATCTCGAGGTTCAGGCGTTCGAAGTCGCCGCGCTGCGCGGGCGACAGCGGCAGCGCGGCAAGCCGGCGCATCGCGTCGCCCAGCAGCGCATCGTTGCGCACGGTCAGCAGCGTCCGCGCGTACTGCAGCAGCAAATCGGCGTTGTCCGGCTCGCGGGCCAGCGCACGCTGCACGATCCACAGCGCACGCGACGTGTCGCCGGCCGCCGCATAGCCCGCCGACAACTGCGCCGCGAGTCCCGGCACCGACTGGCCGATCCCCTCGGCGTCGTGCAGCACCCCGAGCGCCTGCGCGCGGCGGCCTTCGCGCACCAGCCGTGTCGCGAGTGCAACCTGCTGGCCCACCCAGAGGCGGTGCTGCAACGTCGTCATCGCCGCCGTGCGTTGCGCGGGCGCGATGCGCTCCAGCCGCTGCAGCCCGAGGCTCCAGTCTTGCGTCTGCTCGGCCAGCAGCGCGCCGGCATAGAGTGCGTCGGTCATGTCGGGCCGTTCGGCCAGCAATCCGTCCATCATGCTGCGCGCCGACGCGATCGCCCCTTGCCGCACGTACACGCGCGCCAGATCCAGCCGCAGCCACGGATCGTCCGGATTGCCGGCAAGCGCGTCCTCGAACAGGCTGCGCGCCGTGCCCAGATCGCCGCGCGCTTCGGCTTGCCGCGCCTGCGCGGCCTCGGCCGTACGACGCAACCGGTCGAGGCCGCCGGCCTTCGACTGCTGCTCAGCGCTCAGTTGCGTCGCGAACTGCAACGCTTCGTCGCCGCGCCCCTGCGCAGCCAGCGCGCCGACCAGGCCGCGTATCGCGTCCGGGTTGTCGGACTGGCGCCGCAGCGCCATCCGGTACGCCTGCTCGGCGCCGCGCGCATCGCGATTCTCGAGCAGCGCGTCGCCGAGCATCACCTGCGCGGTGACGTTCGACGGATCCGCAAGAATCGCACGTTCGAACAGCGCTTTCGCTCGCGCGAAGTCGCCGTTGCTTTGCGCGCCGAGCGCCTCGCTCGTGTACGACCAGTACGTCGCACTGCCGAGCGCCGAGCGCCAGCGCGCCGCGTTCCCGCCTCGCGACGCGCGCTCCAGATCGCTGCGTGCCTGCGCGAAGTGCTCCTGCTTCAGCTCGACGATGCCGCGGCCGCCCAGCGCGTCGCTGTCGTTCGGCGACGTGGCGAGCACGGCATTGAAGCGGGCGCGCGCCGTGTCCAGATCGCCGCGCTCGAGTGCCGCAAAACCATCCTCGATCGCGTGGCCGCGCGCTTCGTTCGATGCGCTGCGTTGATCGCCCTCGCGCGCGGTTTGGTCCTGTCGCACCATGCTGTCGTAGCGTGCCTTGACCGGCGGATCGTCGGGCACCACCTTCAGATAGGCGAGGTAGCGCGCCTGATCCGACGGCCTGGCCGCGAGCCAG
This sequence comes from Burkholderia sp. BCC1998, assembly GCF_905339875.1. Lineage (NCBI taxonomy): Bacteria > Pseudomonadati > Pseudomonadota > Betaproteobacteria > Burkholderiales > Burkholderiaceae > Burkholderia > Burkholderia sp. BCC1998. Next base: position 64,608 of record NZ_CAJPHE010000009.1, on the reverse strand, counting down.
AGCAGCGCCTGGCGCCAGCTCTCGCGCGCCGTTTTCCCGACTTTCGCGTCGGCGGACAACGACTCGAGCCGCGCGATGCCGTCGCGGCGCGTTGCGTCGCGATAGGTCAGGTGCTGCGCATACGCGAGTGCGTAGCGCGGATCGTCGGGGTTGTCACGCGCGAGACGTTCCAGGCCGCGGCGGGCTTCGGCCCATCCGCTCGGCGTCGCCGCGAGCGCCTGGAAGTACTCGAGCTGCAGCGCGGGCGACGACGGCGCGCCCTGCAGCGCGCGCTGATACTGTTGCGCGGCCAGCGCGCTCTGCCCCGTCTGCGCGAGGCGGCGCGCGTCGCTGATCTCGCCGTCGCGCACGCTCGTCTCGCCCAGACGCTGGCCAAGCTCGTCGGTCCGCGCGAAGCCGGGCGCGATCCGGCGCAATTGTTCCAGGTAGCGGCGCGCACCGTCGACGTCCTTGCGGTCGGCGAGCACCATGCCCATGCCGAACAGCGCGTCGGGCTGATTCGGATCGACGCCCAGCACCTTCTTCCAGGCCTGCGCCGCGAGGTCGCCCCGGCCATGCGCCTGCCAGTATCGCCCCTGATCGACGAGTACCTTCAGCGGGTCGCTGCCGGCCGCCGCCGCGTGCGGCAGTGTCAGCGCGAGCAGCAGACTCGCGATACCGCCCGCGCGGGCGGCGCCGAGCCCGCGTAACCGTCGGTTTCGCATGTCACTCCTTCAGCCGGCGCGCCGCACGCGCACGCAGCAGACGATAGAAGAGCGCCGCCGCGACGAACGCGGCCAGCACGCTGAACAGCGCAAGCAGCAGCGGACGCCCCGACAGAAACCAGCGCAGGTACGTGAGCGGCGGCAGCGCACCGACGTGATACGACGTTTCGTTCGACGTCACCGTGACGGTGCGATCGCGAATCACGACCATCGCGCCCTGGACCGACGTGAGCATGTCGTCGTCGAGCAGTGCGCGGCCGAGCGCCTCGTCCGCCTGCCCGCTCGCGGTGATCAACGCGACGGCGCTGCGCGTCTTGCGCAACGGCGACTCGAAGCCGGCGATCAGCGCGCGCGTGCCGTCCGAGACGATCGACAGGCCGGCGCGCACGCGTTCGCGCTCGGCGCCAGGCGACGGCGCCGCCTCGGCGCCGCCGAACAGGCCGCCGAACCGGCCACCGAACAGGCCGCCGTCGCGATCCGTGCCGAACGGCATGCGCGCCGCCCAGCGGGTCAGCAGCGGCTGGGTGTCCGGCGCGCCGAGAATCAGCAGATCCTTGGACGCGAACGCGCCGACACCGGCGGCGTCCGTCACCGTCACACCGCTGACCGGATAACCCGTCGACACGCCCATGCGCCCCATCGCGAGCAGGTACAGGCCGTAGACGTCCGCGCCCGGCTCGGCGGGCAGCACGACGGCCGTGTCCGACAGGTCGGCCATCCGCGTGAACGGAAAGCCGCTGTTCGCAAACGCGGCGAGGTCGGGCAGCGCCTTGTAGTGCGGAAACGACGACACGTCGATCGTCGAGTCCGGGTCGATCGAACCCGCGACGTTCTGCAGCAGCCGCCCCGTGCATCGGCCCATGTCCGGGATCTCGTAGAAGAAGTGCAGCTGCAACGGCGTGCGCGGCGTGAGCAGCAGCGGCGGCACGTGCAGCGTCGCGCGGTCGATACCGTTGGCGACGAACGGCAGGTAGCGGCTCAGGCTCCAGCGCGACGTTTCCCGTGCCGGGATCGGCAGCGCCTTCACGAACGTGTCGCCGACGCTCAGGTTGAGCGACGAACGGTCCGCGCGCAGCGTCGGCGTGTAGCGATAACGCAGGTCGATCGGTGCGCCGCGCGTATCCCAGGTGAACAGATCGGGGGCGACGCGCAGATCGATCCGGACGGCGCCCGCGTCGTAGCCGGACACGCTGAGCGCGCGCCCGTCGGCCAGTTCGCCGATCCGCACCGGGCGCGTCGACGACAGCCAGTTCGGCGCGTCGTACGGCACGCGCGGCGCGACGTTCTCGAGCCGGCTCACCGTGGCATGCGTACCCGCCAGCGTCTTGCTGCCGAGCACGAGCGTGAGCGCGGCGACCTTCACTTCGTCCGGCGTGCGACCGAGCACCAGCAGCAGCTGGCCGTGAGCCGGCGCCTGCCGCTCGACGACGGCCAGCGTCGGCCCGTCGATCGCCGGCAGCGTCACGCCGTCCAGACGATCGTCGGCCGTCGCGAACACCACCGCGTTGCCCGATTCAGGCAGGCCGCCGGGCCGGGCCGGAAACCGCGCGCCGCGATACGAGGCCAGCGCGCCGAACCACGACGCGACGATGCCCGCCGCTTCCAGCGTCTCCCGCGGCGGTCGCGCGGCGAATGCGAACGGCAGCTCGAGCCGCCGGACGTCCCGCGAATCGAAGAACGGCGCGGGCAGGACGCCGAGTTCCGGCCGCTCCGGCAGCGCCGCGTAGGTCAGCTCGAGCCGGCTCGCGTTGCTCACCGTTGCCCACAGCGACGAGTTGGCGGGATCCTCGCAGTCTTTCGTGTAATGACCGATCAGCTGAACGTTCAGATGGTTGTACTCGGTGACGAAGCGCGGATCGATCGACACGTCGCGCGCAACCGTCATGCCTGCTTGAGCGGCCGGCAACGGCAACGTCGCCGCCACTTCGCCGTTGATCAGCACCTTGAGCTGCGACAGATCCGGCAGCAGCGCGGGCGAGTAGCTGTAGACCAGATGCAGCGTCGCGCCCATGACGACCTCGTCGCGCCGGACGGAGAACGCGATGCCGTTCTGGCCGTCGGTACCCCGCAGCTGCAGCGGATCGCGTGCCCCGAGATCCGCGAACGTCAATGCCTGGCGCCGGCCGCCGGGCACGAGCGTGCCGGGCTCGGCCGTGGTCGGCAGCATACCGAAGCGGCGACGCGCGGCGTCGGCCGCCGGCACCGGTTCGGCGAGCGGCGCGGGGCGCGCGGTGTCGGGCCCGACGACTATGGCCGGCGACGGCGGCGCCGCATCGCCCGACGACATCGCGCCGTCCGCCGCGCGCATCGCGCCGGGCGCCTGCATCCCGGCGGCCGCTGCCCAGCTGCCCGATGCGATGCCGCCCGCCATTGCCCAGAGCAGTAGCGACACCATCCTGCGCGACACGCGCGCATACCGGCCGACACGTGCAGGAACCGCGACAACCGCGCCCTGCGAAATGCACGCCTTGCGGCGCGTGCTGCCGCGCTGTCGCGACGCCCACGTCATTCTTTCCGCCTCATGCTATTTTTTTTCGTTGCTGCGGCCGCCGCGCGCGTACACGCGCAGGTCCGCGTACAGGCGCGCGATCAGGCGAAGCAAGCCCTGCACGCCGACCTTCAACAGATGCAGGAACGCACGCAGCGGCGAATCGGGACGGCGGCCGTCCGTCCAGTCGATCCATGCGTCGGCTCGGGCAAAGGTCGAACTGACGAGATCGAACTCCTGCTGCTGCGACAGGCTCTCGAACCGGATGCCGACGCGGCCTGGTTCGACGTATTCGACCGTCGCGGGAAATGCGTACTCCTCGACACCGCGAAACAGCGATACCGTCACCAGCTCGCCACGCGGAATGCGCGCATCGTCGGGGACTGCCACGCCGATCCCGCCCTCCGAGTAGTCGCGCGTTTCGCATGCCAGCGTCCGGCCATTCGCGAAGCGCAGCATGACCGGAATTCGCGCCGCGACACGATGGGACACGCGTACCTGCCGGCGCTCGTTCGCCGCCGCGACGGCGAGCCCCAGAATCAGGATGTTGTAGGTCGTCCATGCCAGGTTGAACGCCGTCGTCTGGACTTCGCTGCCGACGTGACGGTTGAGCGACAGGTTCAGGACGCCCACCGCGAGGCCGATCACGTTCAGGACCACCAGGCTCAGATACGGTTTCGACACTGCCCAGTCGAAGTAGCCGCGGTCGATGCGTCCGCCCTTGGCCGTCACGTTGAACTTGCCCAGCCGGGGATTGATCAGCGCAAGCATCGTCGGCAGCGCGATGTACGACGCGAGCACGGCTTCGTAGACTTCGGCCCAGAACGAATGGCGGAAGCGGCCCTGCATCCGCGAGTTCGTCACGTTCGCATGGATGACGTGCGGCAGCGCATAGAGCGCAAGCATCGTGGCCGGGGCATGGATCACATGTGCGTCGAAGAACAGGAACGACAGCGGTGCGGTCAGGAACACGAGCCGCGGGATCCCGTAGAAAAAATGCATCATCGCGTTCAGGTAGCACAGCCGCTGGCTCAGCGTCAGTCCGCGCCCGAACAGCGGGTTGTCGATGCGGAATATCTGCGTCATGCCGCGCGCCCAGCGGATGCGCTGGCCGATGTGCCCGGTCAGGCTCTCGGTGGCCAGCCCCGCCGCCTGCGGTATCGCAAGATAGGCCGTCGTATAGCCGCGGCGATGCAGCTTGAGCGCGGTGTGCGCATCCTCGGTCACCGTCTCCGTCGCGATGCCGCCGATCTCCTCCACCATCGAGCGGCGCATCAGCGCGCACGATCCGCAGAAAAACGTCGCGTTCCAGAGATCGTTGCCGTCCTGCACCAGTCCGTAGAACAGTTCGCCTTCGTTCGGCACCTTTCTGAAAATGCCGAGGTTGCGCTCGAACGGGTCCGGCGAAAAAAAGTGATGCGGCGTCTGCAGCATCGACAGCTTCGGATCCCGAATGAACCAGCCTAGACAGATCTGCAGGAACGAGCGCGTCGGCACGTGATCGCAATCGAAGATCGCGATGTATTCGCCGTCGGTAATCTTCAATGCTTCGTTGAGGTTGCCGGCCTTCGCATGGCGATTGTGATCGCGAATCGTCCAGTGCACGCCGACCGACTCGCAGAACGCGCGGAATTCCGGGCGACGTCCGTCGTCCAGCACGTGGATCGACAGCTTGTCGGCCGGGTAATCCAGCGCGAGCGCCGCGTAGATGGTCGGCTTGACGACGCTCAACGGTTCGTTGTACGTCGGAATGAACACGTCGACGCTCGGCCAATGCGCGCGCGACGCGGGCAACGGCATCGGCTTGCGCCCGAGCGGCCACGCGGTCTGGAAGTAGCCGAGGATAAGCACCGCCGCCGCATAGACTTCGGCCGCCGCGAGCAGCGTGCCCCACACCGCGTCGAGCGGATGCGACCACACCAGCGTGCCGGACAATCTCCAATACATGTAACGGCCGGTGGCCACCACCGACAGCACGATCATGACGAGCGTCGCATAGCGTCCGCCCACGCGACGGACCACCAGCGAACACGCGATGCAGCAGGTGGCGAACACGAGCTGCCCGATCGCGTCGAGCGGCACCGTACACACGAAATACAGCGCCAGCAGCGTGCATGCGGCTATAGGCAGCGCGACGAGCCAGCCGCTCCCGGGCAACGCGTCGACGAACCGGTCGACCGCCGACGGCCGCGCGACCTCCCCGCGGGCGCTCAAGCGATGCTCCGCGCGGTGTCGCGCCGATCGAGCACGCGCTCGAGCCATGCACCGCACGCGTTCAGGTCGGCGGCCGCCTGCGAACGCGGGTCGTAGCGATTCACGGTCGTCCGGGACGCGAGCGATTCCGCGACCCCTTCATCGCGGTGAATCACGCCGCCGAACCGCGCCGCGCCGAGGCTGTCGCACAGCACGCGCAGCACATCGCGACCCAACTCGCGCGACTGGTCGACCTGATTGACCACGTAGCCGTCGCCCACGAAATCCGCGCGGCTCGCGGCATACGCGTCGAGCATCCGCCGCATCTGCGGAATCGTTGCGTACGAGGCCGCATCGGCGAGCACGACCTTGAGCACGAAATGCGCGGCCGTCAGCGCGGCGCGCATGTATACCGAGGTGCCCGGCGGTGTATCGATGATCACGATGTCGTCGTCGCCGAGCCCGAGCGTGGCAAGCCCGTGCGCGAGCCACGACGGGTCGCGATCGAGCAGCCGCTCGAAACGGCGTTGATCCGTTTCGCTGACCAGGCCGAATGGAAACACCGTGATCCCGTCGACGACCACGGCCGGCCAGTTCAGCCTGTCGAGCGCGGCATGGGCGAGCCCGTCGGTCATGTCGAGCGGCACGCCGAAATGCAGCTTCAGCGCATTCTGCGGATCGAGATCCACCACGCTCACGCGCCGGCGTCGCGACGCCGCCAACACGGCCGCGAGATTCGCCGCCAGCGTCGTCTTGCCGACGCCGCCCTTTGCCGAAGCGATCGCGATGATTTTCATGAGCGGCCGGTCCACACCGACGGCTTCTTCGGCGCCTCGCCCGTCGGCTCCGTGCGCAGCCGCTCGAACAACCGAACCAGCGGCTGTGACGGACCTTGCGTGTCCGTGCCATCCGATGCCGCCGGCCTGCCGACCAGCTTCTTCAGCGTGCCGGATGCTTGTTCCCGCCTGCCGTTATCCTGCGCGGACGCAGGCAAAGCACGCGTGTCGGCCAGTACGATTTTGCGCAGGCTGTCCGCGCCGTCCGTCGACCCGGCGCCCGGCTGCCCCTGCGACTCGCTCGCGCGCAACTCGACACCGCCGAGCAGCGGCCAACGCGCGCGTGCCACTTCGGCATCCGCTTCCGCACGTACTTCGTGATAGCGTCCGGCATCGCCGCCAAAACGCTTGAACAACGATTCGATATCCCGTGAAGTCGACATAGCGTGCCCATTGGTTGTCGCGGAAGTTCCGGTCGGCCCGGTCGCTCAGTTCTTTGCGCGCGCAACACGCAGTTCGATTCGCGAATCGTCCGCCGGCGCGACGTCCTGCGTCACGCGCAAACCGGTCGCGCCGACACTGTCGAACCAGCCCTGATACGCGCCTTCGAGGAAGGCGGAAGACCATGCGAGACAGCCGTCGCCGAACGCGCGCAACGGCGCGGCGTAATGAACGATGCGCAGGAAATCGTGCTCGTCGGACAGTTCGGCGTAACCCCACTGCATGTCGCGCCAGCGGGCATTCAATGCATCCGCGAGATCGTCCGTCGACTCGCAAGGGCCAAGTGGATGCGCGGCTGCGAAGCGCATGCCGATGCGCGCCATCAATTGCCTCAGCTCGTCCCGATCGAGCTGATCGGTGAATTCACCGGCCAATGCCTCCAGGAAGCCGCGCCATTGGATCGACACATGGCGCTCGAGTAGATGCTCCAACATTCCCTGCATGGACGACGAATCCCCGGTGAAAGACAATTATCGGCGTGGCCGCATCGTGTGCTTCGCGTGCGGACATCGTGGCAACAGCGTTTTTGCGCATCGTAGCGAATCCAATTAGACGAATGGGATTCGACATCTAGCCGAAAAACGCCAAACTATCGGCCACCGCCGACAATTGACGGGTGTGGCCTCGGCGGCAGCCGAGCTGCGATCGGTCGCGGACAAGCAAGCCGATATACGGCCAGGCTCGTGCGCGGCGCGACGCATGAAACGTTGGAAAGTTCGGCGTATCAGGCCCGGCCGGGCGAGGATTCCGCGCGGAATTCGCAGAACAATTCGCGACGCTCGGCGAGTTCGTCGATCTGTGCCGGCGTCAATGCGGCGACGATCGCAGCCGTCTCGTCCGACATGCCCAGTTGTTGTTTCGCCGCTTCGCGATCCGCTTGCAGCAAGCGCTGGGCAAGCGTCAGATACGAACGGTTGAATTCCGCAATCGCGTCGAAGATGTCGTCCTGTTCGGGCATGGGCGTTCCTGATTTTGGACGGTGATTGCATTCAGCCGGCCGCAGCGCGCGTATTGGCAATACGCGGAGTTTCGGCCCCGCACTCTACGTGTCGCGCACGGCGACGAGCGGACAAAACCTAGCGGTAATCCGCCACCTCGCGGGTTGCTCGTATTTCCGTTCGTGAAAACACGACACGACGGAGCGGCGGCATGCGGTTCGGCAAAGTCGCGTGAAGATCGCCGGCCCACCCAAATGCTTGCCGGAACGCGCAGCGCCGCCGGCAGATGCCTGCTATGCAGCCCGTATCACGCGCTCGCGCCAGAAATCCCCGCGGGCGCCGAAAATCTTGCTGCACCATTTGGTGCCGTCCCAATACACGGGAAAGCCGTATGGATGTCCCGGCCATCGGCCCTCACACCACATCGGTTCCGCGGGAGGATCGGTGCATGGAAGCCAGACACCGGCCCAGCCGGTGCGCTGCCGTTGTTCGGATATCGTCATGGTGTCTATGGTCGAATGCGTCATGGTGACTCCACTTTCGCCCTTCTGTTTGGCAATTGCGTTTCAACGCTAAATATATTTTGTTCGGTTCTTGTTCTTTCTTCACATATAGCGGGACCTTGGCGCGCTTTCGTCCATGCACGCCCGAAACTCGACGGCTCCCGGCCGCAGGCCACCGTCGCAATCAGGCCTGCAATTTTTCCAGCAAGTGTTGCGACGAGACGACGCCAGTCTTGCCGTCTAAGGCTGCGATTCGCGGCCGACCAGCGCTTCGATCTCGGCCGGTGTCAGCGCGATGATCCGTGACGCGATCTGATTCGAGATGCCCAACTCGCGTGCCGCGACCTCGCAATCGATCTTCAACATCTGCTGCATCAGTTCGAGATAGGCAGGATCGAGTGCGCCCAACGCCCGGCAAATATCATCCTCTTCCGTCATCACGCTCTCCTAAAGACATGCCCGTGAACGCGATGCATCGGCACACACTCGCATCTGCAAAATCCGACCGGGTTCCGGGCTTTCGCTTCGAACCGTATCCCAACCAAGCGAACGCCTGTCGACAAACGACAGCCGTCATCCGCTATATAACGCCGAGCCGGCCATTTGCACACTGTTTCAAAATAATTCTTGCGCCAACGTATGGTTTCGCAATCAACCTGTCGGATTCGCCCAAGATTCAGTCGCCGCTTTATTTGCGAACACATTAGGATTTCCCGAATCGCACGTGCGCGGCCAGGCAATTGCGTCCTGTGCGACTTCGAATCTCTTGTTTCGTCCGGACACCGACATCGCACCTCGACGTTGTCTGCTCCTCATTCCGAACTCATGGAATTACCACTATGTTGAAAGTGACGAAAGCCGTCTTTCCGGTCGCCGGCCTGGGCACGCGGTTCCTGCCGGCCACCAAGGCCAGTCCCAAGGAAATGCTGCCGGTCGTGGACAAACCATTGATCCAGTATGCGGTCGAGGAAGCGATCGAAGCGGGCATCACGGAGATGATCTTCGTGACCGGACGCAGCAAGCGCGCGATCGAGGATCATTTCGACAAGTCGTACGAGATCGAGGCGGAGCTCGAGGCACGCGGCAAGGACAAGCTGCTGTCGCTGGTGCGCAGCATCAAGCCGAGCCATGTCGACTGCTTTTACGTGCGCCAGGCCGAAGCGCTCGGGCTCGGCCATGCCGTGCTGTGCGCGGAGAAGCTCGTCGGCGACAATCCGTTCGCGGTGATCCTCGCCGACGATTTGCTCGATGGCCCGAAGCCGGTGTTACGCCAGATGATCGACGTCTTCGATCACTATCACGCGTCGGTCATCGGAGTCGAGGAAATCGCTCCTGAAGATTCGAAATCCTATGGCGTGATCGACGGCAAGCGCTGGGAAGACGATCTCTTCAAGCTGTCCGGCATCGTCGAGAAGCCCGAACCGGCGAATGCGCCGTCGAACTTCGGTGTCGTCGGCCGTTACGTGTTGAAACCGAAGATCTTCGAGCATCTCCGCGGGCTCAAACCCGGCGCGGGCGGCGAATTGCAACTGACCGACGCGATCCAGTCGCTGCTCACCGATGAACAGGTGCTCGCGTATCGCTACGACGGCACGCGCTTCGATTGCGGCAGCAAGCTCGGGTACCTGAAGGCGACGATCGAGTTCGCGCTGCGGCATCCGGAGGTTGCGGCGGACTTCGAGCGGTATTTGCTTGCGCGCCTCTCCGAGGCAATGGTCGCATGACATGAACGCGAGACGACGATCGGCCTCAATTGCACTGCCGATGCGATCGTTGCAGCGCATGACGGTGCCCGTCCTGCCCATACGAACAGGCGGCGCCCGGCATGTGGACATCGATTAGCCGCCTCGGCGACGCGGCACTGACCGTCCCGCTGGCTGCGGTTTGCGGCGCATGGCTCGCTACGTCGATGCACGGTTGGCGGATCGCCGCATCGTGGTTGATGCTGCTCGGCGGCGGCATGCTGGCGGTCGGCCTGACCAAGGTTCTGTATGCGGGCTGCGGCATCGAGATACGTACGATCCATTTTCGCGTGATTAGCGGGCACACGATGCTCGCCGCATCGGTATGGCCGATGGCCTTCCTGCTCGCGCTGCACGATGGCTGGCATGTCCGCGCCCATATCGCGTTGCTGCCCGGCTTGGCACTCGCGGCGGCCGTCGCGACAGCCCGCGTGTTCGATCATGCGCACACCGTATCCGAGGTGGCCGTCGGCTGGATCATCGGCATGCTCATCATGGTGACGCTGCTGCGCTGGAAAGCCGCACCCGTACTGCTTCCATGGCGCCGATCGCCCGCGGCCGCGTCGATGCTTGCCGTCTCGAGCATCGCCTACGGATACTGCTCACCGATCCAGGCCGCGATCGAGACTTACTCGCCGTTCCTGTGCACGGCATTTCGATGAGATGCCGGCGCACCTGTACGCCGACGTCGGGATCGCGGGGCTATCGCCGTATCTGGCCGCCGCGTACGCGTTGCGCCCGACACACTCGCGTGGCGGCGCGCGCCAACATTCTGTCGGACCGATTCGACGACCAATCCGCACAATGCTGCTATTGCGCACCGCACCATTCCCCCCGAATTCACGCGTCAATTCGATGAAAATCCTTGTCTACGGAATCAACTATGCCCCCGAACTGACCGGCATCGGCAAGTACACGGCGGAAATGGCCGAAACGCTCGCCGCCAAAGGTCACTCGGTACGTGTAGTCTGTGCGCCACCGTATTACCCGGAATGGCGCGTAGCAAACGGATATCACTCGGCGCGGTATGGGACCGAGCAACGCAACGGGGTCAGGCTGTGGCGAGCACCGCTGTGGGTCCCGCGTCGGCCGCGCGGCGCCCTGCGCATCGTGCACCTCGCCAGCTTCGCGCTGACGAGCTTTCCGCTCATGCTGCGCCACGCTCTCTGGCGGCCGGACGCCATCATCTGCGTCGCGCCCAGCTTGCTGAACGCGCCCGGCGGTTGGCTCGCGGCCAGACTGAGCGGTGCACATGCTTGGCTTCACATTCAGGATTACGAAGTTGATGCGGCATTCAATCTCGGCATGCTCGACGGCTCGCTGTTACGACGCGCGGCGCTCGCATTCGAACGGATGCTCATGAAGCGCTTCGATACCGTTTCGACGATCTCCGGGAAAATGGTCGAACGGGCGATGCATAAGGGCATTCCGCCCGCCAAGCTCGTACATTTCTCAAACTGGGCCGACACGCGCTCAATCTATCCGCTGGGGCGCCCAAGCGAGCTGCGCGCCGCGCTCAATATTTCCCTCGACGCGACGGTAGTGCTTTATTCCGGCAACATGGGCGCGAAGCAGGGGCTCGACGTATTGGCGGATGCCGCACAAAGACTTGAATCACGCGACAACCTCGTGTTCGTCTTCTGTGGCAACGGCCCGGTGCGTGACGACCTCATCGCACGTTGCAGCAAGCTGCGAAACTGCAGATTCATGAATCTGCAGCCCGCCAATCGACTGAACGAACTGCTGAATCTGGCGGACATACACGTACTCCCCCAACGCGCCGACGCCGCGGATCTCGTCATGCCATCGAAGCTGACCGGCATGTTCGCGAGTGGCCGGGCAGTCATTGCGATGGCCAATGCGGGCACGGAGCTGCACGACGTAGTATCCCAGCGCGGGGTATTGGTCTCGCCTGGCGACCCGGAAGCATTGGCGAGCGCCATCGATGCGCTCGCTGCCGATGCAAGGCAGCGGATGTATCTAGGACGCGCGGGGCGGGATTTCGCAGAGGCCGTCCTGTCACGCGAAGCGGTATTGCGCGAATTCGAGGCGAAATTGACCGCATTGCGTCGAACGTCGCCCGGCACCTGACCGCTTGGCCGGCAACGGCGGCTGCGCCCGTGCCGCCGCGATTGCCGGCCGCTCGCGATACCCGGCTTCCGGCTCGCCATGCGGCAGCATGCTCAACGACGTGGGTCGGCCCGGTGAAGCTCGACGGCTTTCACCGATATCAGATATTCATAGACGCATTGCAGGAACGTGTAATGCCATCCTGCGCGCCCGTCGAGAAATGATCGGCGGACAGCCATCATGTAGAAAAACTTGAACAAGGGCCGACACGGCATTCTGTAGAACAGCGCCTTCTGATGAAATCGTCGAACGTTGAAGTCGCGGTCGAACAGCGCCTTGATGACCGAAAAATCGGCTTGCCGCCGGCGAAGCAGCTCGCCGGCTTCCATCGACGAATAGACGTTGTGCTTGCCGATCCAGTGAGCCATGCCTTTCGAGAAGGGAAAGTGATCCAGCGGCCCGGCCAGTTCGTGAATATCGCCGTCAACGATCAGAACCTCGTTGACCTCGCGTTCGTAGTGCACACGCGACGGACGCACGAATCGAATAAAGTATGGCGAGATTTGCGCATGCTTCAACCATCGACCCAGGAAGTAGTCTCTACGGCGCATCCTGGCCGCACCGATCCCGTCGGGCACATCGGAAACAAAGCAGCGGAGTTCATCCAGCAGTTCCGGGGAGGGTCGCTCATCCGCATCCAGGATCAACAGCCATTCGTGCTTGAAGCCGAAATTCCGCAACGCATGATTACGTTGCGCGGCAAAACCGTCGAATTCCCGCGCCACGACATGCGCACCGAACGCGGTCGCGATTTGCACGGTACTGTCTTCGCTTATCGAATCGAGGACCCAGATGTCGTCCACGCCATCGATGCTCTTCAGGCATCCCGGCAGGTCCGATTCCTCGTTCTTCGTCAGGATCAATACCGAGAATCCGTATGTCATTCCGCCCCTCTGCGCACGCGCGAGTTGATTCGACGGGCAGGCATACCGGCATACACCGCCCACTGCTCTTCGAGCGGCCGCGACACGACGGCCCTCGCCCCCACCACGGCTCCCTCGGGTACGACCGCCCCCGGCGCAAGAAAAGCCTCGGCACATACCCACGCGTGATCACCCACTGTAATGGGACGCGTCACGAGCTGGAAATTGCGGGAATTGATATCGTGCGAACCGGCACACAGGTGCGCGCCTTGCGAAATCACGGCATAGCTCCCGATCTTGATATTGGCCATGTTGTAGAGAGTCACGCCATCCGCTATGCCGACATGCGAACCGATTTCCAGCATCCACGGCGCCCAGATCCTGACGCGCGGATACACATGAACATGTGGGCCCAGTTTTGCGCCGAACGACCTGAGCAACAGCGATCGCCAACCATGCAGCGGCCTGGGACTGAACCTGAACAGCAAGACATAGGCCACGCCCCAGACAGCGCGACGCAGCCGATTCGAGAGGTTGAACGACGGCTCGGTGAAGGGATCATTACCGTCAATAATCATACGATCGAGAAATGAACGAGAGGCGAATCCGCGCCGATCGGCACGGGAACAAATCACGTCGGCGCTCTGTTGCCGCCAACAGCCACCGGGACGAACATGCCGAGTCGTAAGTCTACCGCCGCGCGTGCCCGTTCAAGTCGCATCATTCCGCCAAAATCTAGTTGTTCACGCACATTGCTCCCGGTCCTCGCGGGCTGCGAGGCTATCATCGAATCGATCGAATTACGTTTCGACGCGCTTCAATTTTTCCGAGAGCCGAATCATGAAGGTTAGCGTTGCGGTATGCGGCCGGTTTCACTTCCACAACTATATCGATCGGCTCGACGAGCTCGGAATCCTGGATACGTTCTACTACTCACACAAAGCGCGTGCCTCTCCGTTCTCGCTGTCGCGTGGCCGGGCAGTCAATATCTGGGCGAAGGAATATGCAGTTCGGGCTCACGCGAAGCTGTTAAAGGGCCGTCTGAGCGATCAGCTCTTCCCGGCATACCACGATCTGTGGCAGTTCGGTGTGCAATTCAACTGGCGGCCGACACCGATTCTGCATGTCATGGCACATGGCACTTCACGGCACATCGTCGCCAGGGCGAAGCGCGAAGGCTCGATCGTGATCGGGGAGGTCGTCAACACGCATCCACTCTATCGCGATCGGGTCCTGTCGGAAGAAGAGGACCGGCGCGGACTGCCACGCATTCGGCGGATCAATCGGCAACAAAGGCGGCTGATCGATGAAGTGAATCTTTACGACTGCGTCCTGGCACCGTCGTCGATCGTGCGGGATTCATTCATTCAGTACGGCGTTCCCGCGAGCATCATCAAGGTGATTCCCTATGCGGCCAATGTGAAGCGATTCCGCCCGTTGGAACAGCGTGGCATGGATGCAAGTCGCTTCGGTATCCTTTGCGTTGGACAAGTCAGCCTGCGCAAGGGTCAGCTCTATCTCCTGGAAGCCGTCAAGCGGCTCGGCGACAAGCGTGCACATGTCACGTTGATCGGACAGATCGATCCGACGGTCGAGCCGCTGCTCGCTCCGTACCGCCACCTTTTCACCCACATTCCACGCGTAGACAACGCGCAGCTCAACGACTACTACAACGCGGCAGATCTTTTCGTCCTGCCGTCTCTTGAAGAGGGGCTCGCCGTCGTTCTATGCGAGGCGCTCGCGACCGGTCTGCCGATCGTGGCGACGAGGGAATCCGGTGCCGCCGAGATCATCGAGCATGGTCGCAGCGGCACGATCGTCTCCTCCGGATCCGTCGAACGGCTGGCCGATGCCATCGGCGAGATGATCGGCTCGCCCGACAAGCGCGCGGAACTCTCGCGTCACGCGCGCATCGCGGCAGCCGGCACGCACAACTGGACCCAGTATGTCGACAAGTTGCAGCAGGTCTATGCCGGCTGCCTCCAGCCGCTGCGCGACGTGCGTTCAGGCATGTGACGGCTGCGCCCGGTACGCATTGATGGGCTGATCTTACCGGCTGATCCTCGATGCGGCGCCGGGAATCCCGACCGATAAGCCCTGCACTCCCGGAAGCATGCCGGCGACCGACTTCCCCATCCCGGCATGCCGCGCGGAGCGCAGGCTCGATACCGAACCGGTGCCCATTCCCGAGTACATGCTGCCGCGCGCGTACCCCATCCGCTCCAGGTCAGCTGCGTACGGATTCTTCGCGCCGGCGGCCGCCGTCGCGAATGTCCGCAATTCGCTCGCATCCGATGCGGATTGCCGATAACTTCCCGAGTTTCCTTTCAACGTGTCTCCAGCCGGGTCGCCATAGATCGCGCGTGCCTGTGTCTCGGCGCCGCTGGATCCCGGCTGCCCGTGACACCCGGGCAATGCACAGGTTGCGAGCGACGTTGTCGGCGCCATTACCGCCGCCGCGATCGACACGGCACACAGAAGCAGTATCGTCTTTCGTCCGTTGAACATCCCGCTTGCCTCATTCATCTCGATTCACCTCATCGGTCAGCAGAATTTTGATATTCACGTGCGTCGCCAACGCCGAACGCCCGGCATTGCATACGACTCTCAATCGCACGATTCGGACGTTCGGCAAAGCAGTTAGCTGGTCGCGCAACATCCCCAGCACGTGGTGCTCACCGATTGTCCGTATACCCGGCGCCGACATGTCGACGGCACCTCGCCACACCGGGCGGCCGGTGTAATCCAGTCCCGTCAGCATGAGCGTTGCGCTGGATTCACTTCCAGCGGTCGCATGCGCGTCGCCGATTTCTACGGCCAACTCGCGTGCTCGCCGATGGATCGTAAGATCGAATGGACGTTGACGAGCGCCGCCGCCGAAGTCGAATCCGACGTCGATGGCGTCATCGTCGTGGTGAGCATCGCGAATGCGCGCGTCGTCGGCATTCAATTGAACGGCAACATCAAACGACGCTTCCGAGATACTTCGTGGGCTCGAAAATCGGGCTTCCATATCGGATTGCGCCCCGACGATAGCCGGATCGACGATCGTCAAACGCTTGCAGATGTTGGCCATCAATACCTGATTGACCCGCACCGTCACCGCGGATTCTCGCGCCTTGACGCCGATTGCCGTGCGGCCGCTCTCGAGCCATATCCCCGTCACATCGAATTGCGGTTGACCGCTTTCGTTTCGAAGCACGGAGCCGATCGTCAATCCACGTGGCACCGGGTCGTTGATTCCGGAGAAATCGGTATACAAGACGCCCGATCTCATTCCGGTCACCTTGACCCTGACGACGCCGCCTCCCGTTGTCAGCGGCATGAGGGTGCCCTGGGCGGGAACCAGCCTGGGTCGATTGAACACGACCGACTCCATCGGCGTAGAGAAACTGAGCGTCACGAACGCGCTCGCCGCCCGTCTCGCTCCAACGAACGTGACGTCATTGAACTCGACGTTGCGGCAGCTGACGATCGGAATGGGTTCTTCTATCGTCGAATCGTTCACGACGATCTGGTTAACCGCCGGACCGTTCGAAAAGAAGCCGATCCGGCAGCGGTTGTATTCGATCCTGTCAACGAGTTTGTCGTTCTCAACGAAGCGGATGTACGAGTCGTTGACGACGATGGTTCCACTGGCGGACGGATAGAAATAGCCATTGACCCGGACGCGATTGCATACGATCAGGTCTGAAGAAAATGCGTACAGGCTGCCGTCGAGGGAACTGACATCGGCGTCGCGGCGATCGCGCGAGGACAGGAATTCCAGATCGTCGAGCACGATGCGCGTGGCGACGCGAAAACCAGCCCTATCCAGGCTCAGGATGCGCGCGGCGCCCGTCGCATCGGCCGCACGATACGCCTCGTCGCCGTTCTGCACGATATCGGCCCAACGGGCGTCGTAGGCGTTCCGGAGCGGCACGGCAAGCTCGACGGAGTCGGCACCGACTTTCGCGACCGTGTTCCGCTCGAAATATCGAATCGACGGCGGGTAGCCCTGCGAGTCCTGGTTGAAGCCGTAGACCAAGACCGGCATGCCCGCCCGATATTTCGACGCGGCATCGGCGCTCGACAACCGAACGTGCGATGTGCCGGCGGCCACCGATCCGATACGGTCGCCGTTGACGAACTCGCCGAAGCCGGGTATCGAGCCGGCGTGATCAAGAAAGTAGTCCTGGTTGATAATGAGCGGTACGCGTTCGGTCGTCGATTGCGACGTCCCGACATTGCACAATTGCGTGCCTCTTCCACCTCGTACGTGCACGTCCGCGACACCTTGCAGCCACCTGCCGGTCAGGATATTCAGCCTCCCGTCCGGCAAGATGAGATCGAATGCGGTGTCTGCGCCCCGCATCTTCTCGCGAATCCGCAGTAAGCCCCTGGAATTCTGTTCCGCGGACGCATCTGCCGATACTCCGTATGCTGCGGCATCGATTACTTCACGGACCGATGGCCCCGGGCGCCGTTCGAATGCACCGGCGTCGCCTGGAATCGCTTCCGCGCCCGCGGTGGATGCAATCAGCTTCAGGAACGCACGCCTCGATTGCTTCACGATGTCGACTCCGGTATCTGATTCGTGGCCATGCCTGGAAATGCTCGCAGACGCGACGCTTTTCGCGGTTCATACCGGTCGATTCGCTTCATGCCACCGAACCGACCGCGCCCGGACGTACCGTGTCCGCAGTGGCTGCCGGCGCTCGAATCCGCGCCATTCTGATCTTGCCCGCGGTCACCAGAATATAGACGGCAACGAACGAGAACCCGAAGAAATACGCCATCGGCACACCGCCATCGCGAAACAGCGTCGAGATATAGCCATTGAAAATCCAGTATGACGCAAACAGTTTCGGACTCGCCGTATACGTGACACGGTGATGAAACCGGTACAGGAACAGACCAACCACGAACATTCCGCCGACCAGCGACGGGAATCCGAATATCGAATACAGGTCGGCATGCAACGACCAGGTCAGCGCAAAGAAATTCCCATATTTCAGAAGGTTGATTCTTTGCGTCGTCGTCGGCTTGTCAGGCCAGATCGCGCGAGGAATCGGCCATACGAGCAGCCGCAGGTACTGCGTTCCCCAGTTGAACCCCGTTCTTTCCGGTACCAGCTCGTAAATTGCCGACGACACGTCGAACTCCTGGAAGTCGCTCGTTCCGGCACCAACCGCTCTCGACTTCTGATATCGATCCACGATCTCCGAAATGCTCGTGTCACCCGTCAGAATCTTGCGCGCAGCGAGGCGATCCGACCCGACTACGTCGAATACGAGGATCAGGCAAACGCCGATAATGATCGTCTTCATCGCGAAGCTGCGGCGACCACGCCGCATCAACCCGATGGTCAATGCGCTCAGCACGACGATGACGAACGACAGGCGCTGTGCGCCAACCAGTATGCGCAACAGCACGAATGCGCCGATCCCTGCAACCATCGGCGGCGTCACGCCATAAGCGAGGATCAGGATCAGCAGCGCTGCCGGAATGAATTCCGCAAACGCCATCAGATAGCCGGACACGCCCACCAGGCGTTGCCCGCCATTCGAATCGACCTGCACTTCGAACGATTGGACCGAATCAATGCCGGCCGTCCCGTACGCGACGTGCGTCGAATACAAGCCGAGCGCAACGAGAACGATCAAAGCCGCGAAAAATCGTACCTTGTCGGTGATGACGAGGCGGGTCGGCGGAATCATCAGCTGTCGAAGATTGCGCGGTTCCACAAGCGCCGGCAGGATGACCGCGGCGAGCAGCGCACAATTGATATTGAGGCACGTCAGCCAGAGCGTTCCGTCCGATGGCGTCAACCCGATGGTGTTCCACAGCAGGGATTTGCCGATCAGATAAATGTTGATCGGGCGTATGACATATCCCAGGAAGTGATAGATCAGGTAAAGGAAAATCGGATGATAAATGGGCATGCGCATCGCCATGACGAAGGCGAAGCACATGCCCCAGCACAGTAGATTGATTACCGCGATATAGCCTATGATTTCCATGTCATCTCTTCGCCGGTCGCATACTCACTCGATCACGCAAGACGGCTTCTCGCGAAGCCCCATCAGCCAGCCATAAACGTCGGCCATCTGTGTGGCAACGACATTCCATGTGAAATGACTTTCGACCAGCGCCCTCCCTCCATTGCCCATTGCAACGAGCCTCGCATCGTCGGTGGCATTCAGTTCGTCAAGGAAGGCCCGCAATCCCTCAACCGAGTTGAGAATCTCGAATGCGGCGTGTCGGGAAAATCCGATCGACAGATTGCATTCGCGCGTCAGCGCGACCGGTTTTCGGAATGACCATGCTTCGAGCGGCACCATCGGCAACCCTTCGCTGAATGACGGCAGGATCACGCAATCGCAAGCTGCGTAGGTTTTTTCCTTGTCCTGGCCGAATTGCGGGCCGATGAAATGGACACCGTCGCCGTTTACGCCCTCGCTGACCATGCCGCGCAATTTACCGATGTAGGAAGGATCCCCCCAGCCACCGACGATCAGATTCCAACGGGCATTAATCGAATTCGCCACGACGCGATCCTTCCAGGCCGTCAGCAGGTTCTCCAGGCCCTTCTTGGGATGCAACCGTCCGAAGTAGAGCAGCAGTTTCCTGGATGCCAGTTCACCGGTCCACCAGGACGGCAACCCGGGGTTTTCCAGTTCCGGAATCGCCACACCGTTATGCACGACGGCGATCGGCTGCTTCAGACCCACGGCCCGGATCGCATCCGCCTCTTCGCGATTGAGTGCATGAAAGCAGGCAGCGCGATTCAGATGGCTACGTTCATAGGCGGCGAGCGCAATCCACTTCTTCAGTTTGGAACGATTCAGGATCCACTGATCGAGCATGCCGTGCGGCGAGATGACGTAGGGCTTGCGTCGACGCCGATTCCATGCGACGACATCCGCCGACGGGTGCATCCAGATTCCGTGCGTGTGGACGATGTCGGCATCGGATGCCAGCAGCGAAGTACGCAAGGCCGGGGAGTAGCCGAGCATCGCGGGACCGACCGCGTCGCAGGTCGTCACCTGCGTCCCTCTCCATTGCGGAAGATCGCTGTTGGTGTTCGTATCGTTCAGTGCGAATACGCGCGGTACGAACCCCTTCGACGGGAGCGCGAGTGCAAGGCCACGTACCGCGTCGAACAGGCCGCCACCGGTTCTGGACGCGGACGCCGTTACGAATCCGACCTGATGGCCCGGCGCCTGGTCATGATGGAGTTCGACCGTCCGAGTCACGCGGCCTCCCGCAGGAGATCCGCAAACCGCGGATACAGGCGACGATAGCGCTCGACCGCACGGTCGATCTCCTCCTGCCCCCGGGACGGCGCCCGATAGTCGGCAATCATCGTCCTCGCGACCTCGTTCACATTGAACCCGTCGATATCGTGAACGCGGGCGCTCAGGCCGAGGTCCGTCATGATGCCGCTCGTTTTGGGCAGGTAGGAGAGCGCCACGAGCGGCCGCCCTGCCAACAGGCCGAAGATGCATGAATGAAAGCGGCTACCCAGAAATACCGAGGCGCCGGCGATGATGCTCCTGACGTCGGCCACGGGTCGATCCTTCTGATCCAGGATGACGAATCCGGGACACCGTTCAGCGATCTGGCGGCCCACCGGCAGATCGGCCGCGACCTGGTTGACGATGACGATCCGGACGCCCAGCGTGTCGTGCAGGACATTCAGCAACTCACACAAGTTGCGCACATACCGTTCCTTGGCCTGCGCCTGGTCAGCGGCGAGCGGAAACGCCCATTCGATCACCGAGACAGCGATATAAGGCTCGTCCGGCTCAATTCCGAGTTCCGCTTTCATCGATGCGGTCGCGGCCGGCGTCGCTGCATGCCAAAAAGCAAGATCGCCCGTTCTGGCCACCCGCGCTGCCGGCAACGCGAGCGTCTCGACGACAAAATGGTACGACTCGCTTTCCCGCACGCAGATGAGGGACGCTTTCGCGAGCACCTTTGCGGCAAACCACCGGCCGCGCCTGGAGCGGATCGGACCGACGCTCTGCGGCGCCAGAACCACGGTGGCGCCGAATTTCGAAGCCGCCCAGATCTGGATCAGGTTGGCGTAGTACGACGGATTGGAATCCTCAAGATACCCCCCCGGACAACTGACGACGACATCGGCTATACCGAGCGCATCGATGGCACGTCGTTGCTCGACCGGAATCAGCCGGCCGAGCAGCCACGGTCGCCGCAACGTTACATAGCAGATCGTGATGCCCTGGCGAACGACATTGCACAGACGGCGGCGCCACACGTGCTTCGATACGCAGTTCCCGAGCCGCTCGTGCCACGTTACCCGCGGCAGATGGGCGCGTTGCGTCGACGGCTGGTATGCGATACCGCTGAGAGACGCGTTCGGATAGGCTTCGAGGATTTCGTCGATACACACCTCGATGAGCGCCGCATCGCCTTTGTTCACCGCGCCAAAAACATTGGCCACAACGACATGATTCACTTGCATTTCGAGAACCCGTTCGCGAAGTTCAACACATTTTCGGAAAACCGCTGCAAATTCCAGTCATCGAGATTCCACGGAAAGTTTCGCCTGAGCGCGGACAGCTTCTCGTCGTCAAGCAGTGTCGCGACGCCGCGGTCGATGTCTGCATCCGATCCATCCGTGACGAACCCGTTCTCGCCGTGTCGGACCAGTTCGTGCGCAGCCCCGCAGCCGTCGCTGCACAATACGGGCGTCCCGCACGCGAGCGCCTCGTTCAAGCACAGTCCCCACTGGTCATAGTCACTCAAGAGCATCATGAAATTGGCAAGCGACAGGAAAACCGGCATGTCCTGATTGGGAACCAGCCCTTTGAACACGACGTCGCGCGCGATTCCGAGGCGCTCGCAGCGCGCGCGCAGCGACGCCTCGAGTTCACCGGCGCCTATGATTAGCAGCGAGACACCGATCGTCCTTGCCCGCGATCGCGCGTACGCGTCGATGACTTTGTCGACACGTTTGCGGGCTACCAGCCGCGACACGCAAACGATGTACTTTTCCGGCAATCCCATCTGCGTGCGAAGCTCGTCGGGCCGCAGGCGGGCCGCCGCGGCGGCTTTCGTGAACCGGCTGTTGTCGACCACGTCGTAACCGACGCGGACGCGCTCCGCCGGGATGCCGAGGAACTGGAAGTACTGACGTTGCCGGCGCCCTGCCACGATCGCACCGTCATACAGACACGCAAGCCGGGCCTTGAGCAGCTCGCGGCCCGGCCGGCGCACACCGTCGTCGAACTTGCTGTCGGCGCAAAACACGATTTTCGTGCGGCGCGCCAACCACCGGTAGATCAGCCCGACGATCGAATATGGAAAGTTGTATCCGATGGTCACGATCATGTCCGGCTTCTCACGAACGATCTCCCTGAACAGGCACGCTAGGAATAGCTGCCGCGTGTACCGCGCGCGTTCCTTCGTCACGTACCGCCAGCCGCTTTCCGGTGCATCGCATCCGGAGCGCTGTGCGTCTCGATGCAGGTAATCCGTCGATTTGCGATTCATCACCAGCACGCGAAAATCGACGTTTGCCTGCACGAGACGGCGCTCCGCATCGTTCAAGCGCGCGGTATGGTAATCGCCGATGCTACCGATCAAGAACAGAACCTTCATATTCCTTCTCGCGATACTCTTGAAATACCTCGTATTCGCCGAAGAGAACCAGGAATACGTCGAGCCCCAGCAGACAGATCGCGACGGATACGAGTCCCCCATGGCGCACGGCGAACAGTCCGGCGACGATCGCAATGCTGGCGGCGAGCAGATACGCGAACGCAAAGCGGATATGGCGATTGATCGCAATCACGAAGATGGAAGCCGATTGCCACATCGAATTCGCGACCATCGACAGCAACAGGATGTCGAACAGCGTCGAATCGAAAACGACGTGCTTGCCCGTCCAAGCTGCATAAAACCGCTCTCCGTACGCGCTCATTGCGATACCGACCGTGCCCGCGACAGCCATCGTGACAATCGTCAGTCTGCGCTTGATACGTATGACGTCGCCCTTTCTGCCGACGGCGGCAAGCTTCGACACTTCCGACCAGACCGAGTTTGACAACAGGTTCATCATTTGCACGGCTACTCGCGTAAGCGTTCGCATCGTGGAAAACGCCGCCACCTGCGCCGGACCGAGTGCCGTCCCGATCACCCAAAGGATTCCCTGGAAATTCAGTCCGTTGCTGAGCGGGAATCCGAGGAACGCCAAGGACGGAACCAGCGATTTTCTGAGCCACGCCCAGTCGATCGTCAATGGAAGCAGCGTGGCCCAAGAGCAATAGCGCTTCTTCACGATCTGCTGCGCGGCGAAGCCGGCAATGCGCGCGACGAGCATGCCGGTGGCAACCGCGATCGGTGTCTTGAATATCACCAGCGCGATCAACCCGAACGCCAGCGCGACAAAGCGCGTCACATTCAGAATACCGACGGACAGCGCATAGCAATTGGCACTTCGCAACGCGGCTGTCTGGGGGCCATACATCACGCTCAGGCATACGTCTCCAATCAGAATCAGCGCGACGAACCTGACCTCGTCCCCCGACATGTACCGGAACACGTGGCCGCCAGCGCCCAGGATCCACCACGCCGCGCCCGACACGATCAGCACGATAAGCACGAACATGGCGACCGTGGCAGCGAGCGTCCGGTAAATCACCTGAAGTCGTTCGTGATCTCCGACTGCCGCCCGCTGGTCCATCTCGTTAGCCGCAACGGTCGACAAGCCCAGGTCACTCAACGCGAGGTAGGTAGGAATCGTCGAAATGAGAATCCATTCCCCGTATTTCGCTGCGCCCCACACCGACAAAAACAGGGGTACCGATACGATCTGGGCGAAAACACTCACGGCCTGTCCGAGACCGTGAGCGAGAAATGCCTTGATGATGCGTTGTGCCGACATGGTGGGTTCGAATCGATAGCCGGGCAAGGCGTGTCGTCCGTGCCCGGTCTTGGAATCATTGCCGCGGTGCGTATTCGTACTGGTACGCGTACTTGTATTTCCCGTATGCGTACCCCCCGGTGTTCAGCGGCAGGTCGTTGAAGATCACACCTTTCAGTGTCCCGCCCCCCTGGCGCAACTGCTTGATTGCCATTTCCACTTCTCGCGGCGGATTCGCGCCGAAGCGCAACACCAGCAGCGTCACACCCGCGTAGCGGCCGACGATGGCGGGGTCCGTGACGGCCAGCACCGGCGGGGTATCGACAATGACGTTGTCGTATCGGGACGACAGATGATTCAACACTTTTTCGAAGTTGGGATGCAGCAGCAGCTCGGCCGCATTCGGAGGCAGTTCGCCGGTAGGCATGAAGTCAAGACCCTTCACGAGCGTGTCGCGCTGAATGAATTCGCCGGCATCCCCACCTGATCTGATCAATTCAGTCAATCCGCGCCCTCGCGTCGCCCCGACGTAGCGGTGCAGGTAGCCGCGACGAAGATCGCCGTCGATCAGCAGTACTCTCTTTCCGGTACTCGCCATCAGTGCCGCGAGGTTGATGGCAATGAACGACTTGCCCACGCCCGGGGCTGGTCCGGTCAGCATAAGGATGTTGTTTTTTGCGTCGAATTGAGCGAACTGCAGTGCGGTGCGCAAGCTGCGAATGGCTTCGACAGCGAGGTCGGTCGGTGCGGTCTTGGCCAGCAACGGCGTATCGCTGCCGCCCGATCTCTCGATTCGTCCGAACGTCGACTGTTGCTCACTATGCGGAATCGTCGCATAGACAGGAATCCCGAACTTGTCTTCCACTTCGGCCGGATCCTCGATGCCGCTGCGCAACGCCTTGAACGCGAAGGCGGTGACCAACCCGAGGAATATGCCGAGCGTCGTGGCCACGAGGATGATCAGGCCGGGACGCGGCCATACCGGCACTGTAATCAGCTCCGCGCCGTCGAGCAGACGGACGTTGCCGGTCTTGCCCGCCTTCAGCACCCTCAATTGTTCGACGTTGTTGAGCAGCGTGGTATAGATTTCCTGAGCCACCATCGCGTCACGAGCGAGGCCGACGGTATCCTGCTCATTGGCCGGAATCGCTTTCAGTCGCTGGTTGAATCCGGCGATCTGAGCGTTGACGGTATCGAGCTGTCGATTGACGGCGTCGACGTTCGGATGCTGCGGCGTGAAACGCTGAAGCAGCTGGTCACGTTGAAGCACAAGCTGGCTCTTCTGAACCTCCGCCTGCACGATCTGATTCAGCAAGCTCTGCGCCTCGACGGGCAGATCGACGATGGTATTTTTCGTCCTGTAATTGTTGTACTTCGTTTCCGCCTTCGTCAGATTGTCCTTCAACCCCGGCAACTGGCGGTCGAGGAACCGAATCATGTTGTCGGCTTCCGCCGACTTTCTGTCGACGTTCTGCTTGACATACAGCCGCGCAATCTCGTTCAGCACCGCCTGGGTCTTGTGCGGATCGTCGCTGCGCCAGACCGTGCTGATGATGCCGGAATCTTTCCCCTGCTCCGAGATGTTGAGAGACTTCTGAAGTCGCGTGATGACATCGAGACGCTTCGAGTGAACGAGCTGGAATCGCGTCCCCGGCCGACCGACGAGGCGCTCGACTGTCACCGTGACCACACCGCCCGGAACCGACGCACGGCACACCTTGCCGACGTCGCAATGGTCCACCACCGCCTCGTCGTCGGGCGAACGCAGGCTGTACTGGCCGTTCGGCAGCGCAGTCACCGTCCAGATGCGACCGTTGTACTGCGACGGCACCTCCATCTGCGTGACTTCGATTGCCTCGTTCCCCCATGCGAAGGAAGGCAGGTTCAGGCGTGGCGCTCCCTCGACAGGCGCCGGCACCCGTGACGCGAGGAAACGGCCGAACAGCGGGAAATAGATCGGTTTCGCGTCGATATCCAGATGTACTGCATCCACGGTAGGACCGAGGATCATGCGCGACCTCAGAATCTCGATCTCCGTCGTAGCAGCGGTCTTCAGTTCAAACATGCTTGCCAGATCGCCCAGAGCCGACCCGATCGAATTGCCGTTCTCTTCGACCTGCACCAGGATGTTCGACTCGTAGGTAGGTTTCGTGATCAACGCATACACGGCGCCCAGCAACGCTGCACCGAGCGCGAACGCGAGAATTACGTTCCTATATTCCAGCAGCGCGGCCAGGTGCTCGCCGAGACTCGTGCTTTCCTCGGCTGAGGAACTGCGTTGCTTGGACAGGAATTCATCTGCTTCTTGCATGGGCATGGTTCAATTGGTTGAGTTGCTGAAACGTGTCCGAATCGGGGCCTTTCATTCCCTTCACCGGCCTTGCCGGGATGCCAGCCGCTCAGCGCGTCTGCAGTGCATCCGGTTCCGTGACGCGCCGGCTGGAATTCGCAATCCTTTCCGACCACTCGCTCACGCCTTGTTCGATCGAGTCGAGTGCCGCCTCGAACGCCTCGCGACCGCGCCTGAACGGATCTTGAATATCGGCATCGCCGAATTCCCGCAGGCGAAACACCCGCCCTCTCGACAGGGGATTCAATCGTTCGACATAGCGCTTCTGCTCGATGTCCATAACGAGCACCAGATCGGCGTGCATGCAATGCGAGCGCAGTAGTTGCTTTGCACGATGACCTTCGATGTCGAAGCCTCTCGCCCGCATCAATTCCCTAGCGAGTGGGTCCGCCTGCTCCCCGACCAGCGCGCCCACACCCGCGGATTGCACGATGCAATCCGGTAGCTCGCTCGCCAGCATGGCCTCGGCCATCGGGCTGCGACATATATTTCCGATACAGACAACCAAAATGGACCGAATCATCGATATTTCCCGGTATCGTCCTGAGTTACGCCGGACGCCCACTGCGACACGTCAGATACATCACGATGGAAATGGTCCGAGGCAGCGAGAGGCGCACGATGTCACGCGACCTTGGCCATCCCGGCACGCTGGCCGCACGCTGCGCTCTACGACGTCGCGAATTCCGCGTATCTCGCCTGATAATCCTCGTACGCGATGGCCAGCCCCTCTTCGAGGCCGGTCGTCGCGCATATTCCGAGCGCATGGAGTTCGCCCACATCGAGAAGCTTCCGGGGAGTGCCATCCGGCTTCGACGTGTCGAAGACGATCTCGCCGTCGAATCCGACGACATTGGCAATCGTCCGAGCCAGCTCGGCGATCGACAGGTCCACGCCGGTGCCAACGTTGATATGCGCGGTCGGTGGCCGTCTCGCCTGGTTCCACTGCTCCGCCGGGATCTGCATGATGGCCACGGCTGCAGTCGCGAGATCGTCCACGTAGAGCAGCTCGCGCTTAGGGTTCCCGCTGCCCCAGACCGTCACCGATGCGCTGCCGCTTGTCTTGGCTTCATGCATCCTGCGTATCAGCGCCGGCACGACGTGGCTGTTCTCCGCATGGTAGTTGTCGCCCGGACCGTACAGGTTGGTCGGCATGACGCTGCGAAAGTCGGTGCCATACTGCCTGTTGTAGCTCTCGCACAGCTTCAGTCCTGCTATCTTGGCAATCGCATACGGTTCGTTGGTCGGCTCGAGATACCCGGAGAGCAGGGCGTGTTCCGGGATCGGCTGCTCGGAGAATTTCGGATAAATGCATGATGAGCCGAAGAACATCAGCCTGTGAACGGCTGCGCGATACGCATGGTGAATGACGTTCGCCTCGATCATGAGATTGTCATAGATGAAATCGGCCGGATACACCGCGTTGGCCTGGATTCCGCCGACCTTGGCCGCCGCCAGGTACACGTGGTCGATCGCCTCGCTCTGGAAGAACGCCTCGACCGCGTCGCCATCAGCGAGATCGAGTTCCGCTCGCGTGCGAGTGACGACCGTGCAGGATTTCATTGCCGACAGCCGGCGGACGATCGCACGTCCGACCATGCCATTGTGGCCCGCGACGAATACTTTGATGTGTTCGCCCATTTCGTTACTCGTTGTATGCGAATGCCGTGAAACCGGCCAGTTTGATCAATGCATCGCGTTTTGCCGCCTGATAGTCGGCACGGACCATTTCCTTTACCAGGTCTTCGAACGAAATCTTGGGCGTCCAACCGAGTTTCTTTCGCGCATTCGTGGCATCGCCGAGCAACGTTTCGACTTCCGTCGGACGGAAGTAGCGCGGATCGACACGCACGATCACGTCGCCTTGCTTGACCTTGAGATCGGCATTCTCGACCGCATCCACAATGGCAATCTCATCGACACCCGATCCTTCGAAACGCAGAACAATCCCCAATTCGCGCGCCGCGCATTCGACGAACTTTCGAACACTGTGCTGGATTCCCGTCGCAATGACGAAGTCTTCCGCCTGCTCCTGCTGGAGCATCAGCCATTGCATCTCGACGTAGTCGCGCGCATGCCCCCAGTCGCGCAGGGCGGACAGGTTGCCGAGATACAGGCAATCCTGCAGGCCCGCCGCGATTCGCGACAGTGCGCGGGTAATCTTTCTCGTCACGAAGGTTTCACCGCGCACTGGGGATTCGTGATTGAAAAGAATGCCGTTGCATGCATAGAGGCCATAGGCTTCGCGATAATTCACGGTGATCCAGTACGCGTAAAGCTTGGCGACGGCGTACGGGCTGCGTGGGTAGAACGGTGTC
Organism: Burkholderia sp. BCC1998; assembly: GCF_905339875.1. Classification (NCBI taxonomy): domain Bacteria; kingdom Pseudomonadati; phylum Pseudomonadota; class Betaproteobacteria; order Burkholderiales; family Burkholderiaceae; genus Burkholderia; species Burkholderia sp. BCC1998. Next base: position 36,229 of record NZ_CAJPHE010000009.1, on the reverse strand, counting down.
GTCTCGCGCTGCGGAGTCTCCTGGACGAGCCCGTAGAGCTCCGATGTCGACGCCTGGTAAAAGCGCGTCTTTTCCTCGAGAGACAGGATGCGAATCGCCTCGAGCACGCGCAGCGCGCCGATACCGTCAGCGTTCGCCGTGTACTCCGGTTCCTCGAACGACACGGCGACGTGGCTTTGTGCGGCAAGGTTATAGATCTCGTCGGGCTGAACGCGCTGGACGATGCGCACGATGCTCGTCGAGTCCGTCAAATCGCCGTGGTGCAGCACGAATCGACGATCCGATACATGCGGATCCTGGTAAAGGTGGTCGATACGATCGGTATTGAACAGCGATGCGCGGCGTTTGATGCCGTGCACCTCGTAACCTTTTTCCAGCAGAAGCTCCGCCAGATACGATCCGTCCTGTCCCGTCACACCAGTGATTAGCGCTACCTTGCGTGTCATGTTTTCACTCCACATCCCCTGTTCGTCGCCCGGGGGGTTGCAAATGTCCTGCTGAATTTCAGAACCGCTCGCTCGATGAAATGCCGCGAACGCCCGCCGCATCCGTTCGGCTCCGCGTCGATTACTTCGTCACCACCGCCGCCGTCAGTCCGGCATTCACAGCAGGTAACAGCAGACTGAGCACCCGGTTCAGGCGAACCAGGCCATTGCCATCGACATAGACGACGTCATTCGGCTGAAGCTGAAACTGGTTGGCCAAAACCATCGCAACAGGCGAACGTGCGTCGAGATGAAAGACATGCGGCTCGGCATTCAACGCGCCACGAATCACATACATTTGGGCGGCGTCGGCCGTGTTGACGTTGATGCTGCCCGCCTGCGAGATCGCGTCGCTGAGCGAAAGCGACCCGTCCCGCATCGGCAGGGCCGTCATCGGCTTGTTGACCTCGCCCATCACGTATACGCCGTTCTGATCGCGCGACAGCACGCGCAGCAGATCACCGTTGCGAAGCACGACATGCGCCGGATTCTCCCCGCGGGCGAGCATTGCCGTGAGATTGATCGGATAAGACTTCGCACCACGCACGAGCACCATTCGACTCTGGTCGGCCGTGGAACTGAATCCGCCGGCCCGCGTGACCGCCTCATACAACGTCATCGGTACATCGTTGACCGGAACCGCCCCGGGCGTATGCACTTCGCCGTCCACATAGATCTGCTTCGACCGGAACGATGCGACGCGTACCGTCACCTGCGGATTGCGAAACACGTTCGCCAGCCCGGCTGTCAGCTTTTTCTGAACCTCTTCAGGTTGAAGCGAGGCAACATGCAGCTTGCCGATATACGGAAACTGAAGGTCGCCGTTCTGATCCACCAGGTGTCCCGGGGCGGGATCGAACGGCCGCGAACTCGGCGTGGAAAGCTGGGGCCCTTGCGATTCGACCAGCTCCGGGTGATCCCACACCGTGATTTGCAAGACATCACCCGGGCCGATCAGGTAGGGGGCAGGCTTCGAAAAAAGCGCGGCATATTCGGGGGTGCCAGCCTCCTGACGCTGCGCCCTGACCTGCCTGATCAGATCGACCGTAATTTCGGTGACGGGTACGTCCGCTCGCGCGGCCGGATGCTGAGTGTCGGCTGCACTGACGGCAATCGACGCCGGCGCTTGCATCCGCATGCCGGGTGCGAAAGTGCAAGCCGACAGTGCAGCGCATGATGCGACCAGGAGCGTCGCCGGCATGCGGCCGATCGGATAGCGATTCCTTTCACGCTCGCTGCGCTTCGTTGTCGTCATCATCAAAACACTTTCCGCAAGTTTCATCCGTTTGCCCTGGACGCACGTCGTTGCACAACGCACGTTGAAAATTTCGAAACCATCTGAACGCGCGAACCCCGGGATATCAGATCAATAGGCATTCGCATTCACCAACCCCTTCGCCACCGTCGCCAACACGATCCGCATATCCAGCGCGAACGACCAGTTCCGCAGGTAATAAAGGTCATACTCGACCCGCTTCTGCATCTTCTCGAGACGATCGGTTTCCCCGCGATACCCGTTCACCTGGGCCCAACCAGTAATCCCCGGCTTGATCCGATAACGATGGATGTACCCGTCGACGACTTTCTGATAAAGCCGATCGTGCTCGATCGCATGCGGCCTCGGCCCGACCACCGACATCTCCCCGCGCAGCACGTTAAGAAACTGCGGCAGCTCGTCGAGACTGGTTCGCCTGAGAAAGCGTCCCACGCGGGTGATGCGCGAGTCGCTCTTCGTCGCCTGCGTGACCACGCCAGCCTGTTCGGCGTGCACGCGCATCGTGCGGAACTTCAGGATCTGGAACTTGCGCCCGTCCGCACCCTTGCGGTATTGCTTGAAGAACACCGGCCCGCGCGACGACAACTTCACCGCGATGGCGATCAGCACCATCAGCGGCAGCAGCGCCACCAGCGCGACTGCGGCGAACAGGCGATCGAACACCTCCTTCTGCCACATCGCATGACGCGGCAGCGGCGACGCCACGAGATTGATCGCCGGCGCGCCGATGAGGTCGATCATCGCGCCGTCGAACAGCGCGACGCTGCGCACGTCGGGAATGAAGCGGATGTTCACGAGATCGTCGCCGAACGTATTGACGAACCGCAGAACGGTCGCCTCCTCCGACAAAGGCAGCGCGAGCCAGATTTCCTGGACACCGTTCTCCCGGACGAACTGCGCGAACGCATCGAGCTCCGTGAATACCGGCAAGCGATGCGAAGCATTCGCGGTAACGGGGCGCAGGTCGAATACAGCCGCCGGCCGGAATCCGCTCGCCGGCGACTCCTCGATGTTTCGAACCACCTGTTGGCAGTGCTGAGCGTGTCCTACAACCGCAACGCTGCGCAGGTTGATGCCCGCATGACGAACGCTGCGCAGAAACAGATGCGTGCCGATTCGCGACGCGATCAGTGCGCCCCCCGTCATCGCGGTCCAGTACACGAACCACAGCCTGGAAATCACGTCCGAGCGATGGAGCGAGAACATCAACACGATCCCGCACGCCTGAACGACGAGCCACGCGAGCGAGATCTTCCCGCTCAACCTCAGCATCGACCGTCCCCGCCACGATTCGTACACGCCGAATACCGGGAACAGCACCAGCGTGAACGCGATCGCGAACGTGACGAGTGCGCTGTCGAAGTGCCCCTCGGAAACCGTCTGATAGCGAAATTGCGACGCAAGCAACGAGCCGGCGACGATCAACGCGATATCCACGAGTCGAGCCATCAAGCCTTGTAGACCGAACATTTCAATCTCCCGTCTGACGCCAACGATCACAGTCGAATCGGGGCATTACGCACGCCCGTACGTATCGTCGAACCGCACGATGTCGTCCTCGCCGAGATACGATCCCGATTGGACTTCGATGAGCTCGAGCGGCAACTTTCCCGGGTTCTCGAGCCGATGCGTCACACCAAGCGGAATGAAGGTGGACTCGTTTTCGCCGAGCATGAATTGCTCGTCGCCGCGGGTAACGAGCGCAGTTCCGCTCACGACGATCCAGTGCTCGGCACGGTGGTGGTGCAGCTGGAGCGACAACCGTCCGCCCGGATGCACGACGATGCGCTTCACCTGGAATCGGGCGCCGTGATCGATCGAGTCGTAGTAGCCCCACGGGCGGCGCACCTTCCGGTGCGCATCGGCTTCCGGCGCCTGTTGCGCGCGGATCCGGTTCACGAGGCCCTTCACGTCCTGGACGCGCGAGCGGTCCGCCACCAGCACCGCGTCGGCGGTTTCGACCACCACCGCATTGGTCATGCCGACACATGCGACGAGCCGCCCTTCCGAATGCACGAAGCTCGACGTCGCACCTTCGAACACGACCTTGCCGCGCCCGACGTTGCCGTCCGCATCCTTGTCGAGCGCCTCCCAAACCGCATCCCACGAGCCGAGATCCGACCAGCCCGCATCGAGCGGCACGACCACGCCCTCCACCAGGCTCGTGTCGGACACGAGGCGCTCCATCACCGCGTAGTCGATCGAATCAGACGGCGACTTGAGAAAGGCATCCTCATGCGGCCGGAAGAAAGGACCATCGTGCTTGCCGTCCACATGTGCCGCGAGGCATGCGGCGTGCATATCGGGCTGGAGCGTGCGCAACGTGTCGAGCCAGACGCTCGCGCGCACGACGAAAATGCCGCTGTTCCACCAGTACGAGCCCGATTCGACGTACTGCGCCGCGAGTTCGGCGGCCGGCTTCTCGACGAATCGCTCGATGCGGTGCGCACCGGCACCAAGGGCCTCGCCGATCTTGATGTAGCCGAACCCCGAATCGGGCCGGGTCGGCGGCACGCCAAGCGTCGCGATCGCGCCGCGCCGCGCGTGCTCCACCGCGAGTGCGATCGCACGATGAAACGCGGCGGTATCGGCAATGGCGTGATCGGCCGGCATCGCGACGACGATCGCGTCCCTCCCGTCCGCACTGGCGGCAGCGACCGCCAGCGTCAGTGCGGGCGCCGTATCGCGCCGGGCCGGCTCGACGATGACGCGGGCATCGAGCCCGCTGGCGCGAAGCTGCTCCGCCGTGACGAAACGATGCTCGTCGCCGCAAACGACGATGGGCGCCGCTACATCGCCTGCTTCGATCGAAAAACCCGTCATGCGCTGGACGGTTGCCTGAAGCAGAGAATCCGCACCCAGTACGCCGATCAACTGCTTCGGATACTGTTCGCGCGACATGGGCCACAAGCGCGACCCCGATCCGCCCGCGAGAACGACGGGCGCGACGCTGACCTTCACGTCGACTGCGTCGCCGCGACCGGAGCCGGTCGGTCCTGTTTCGCCGCGCTCTGTTTCGATGGATGCCGACATAATCTGCACTCCTATTCTCTCAGGCAATAATTCGATCTGAAAATCCGGGAATGAGCTCCGTCCCTTCGCCGAAGCTTATCCAGCCTTCTCTACAACTCCAGTTCCGTCTGGCCCGAGCGCGCCTGGAACCGGTATTCCGAGGGTGTCACGTCGAGGTGTCGCCGAAAAATTTTGGCCAGTCGATCACCGTTCCCCCACCCGCATTGCCGCGCGATCGTGCCGATCGGCAAGTCGGTTTCCATCAACATCTGCACCGTGCGCTCCAGGCGAACCCGCAGCAGAAATTCGGACGGCGTCACGCCGATTTCCTGCTTGAAATGCCGCAGGAAGTTCCGTTCGCTCATTGCAGCAACCCGTACTGCATCGCTGACGGATATGGCTCTTCCAAAGTTCTTGCGCAACCAGCTCGCCGTCGCGCGGATCCGATCGGCAGGCGTGCCATTGCGCACTTCACCCTCCTGCTCGGCCGGCTCGAATGCGTCGCTCAGCGCGAGCCGCGCCGCAATGCCTCGCACCGCGTCGCCACCCAGGTCACGTTCGATGAGCGCCAATGCGGCTCTTGCCGGCTCGTAGCCGCCGCGACCCACGCGCACCGCATCCACTGCGCCGATCACGTGCGAGCCATTCAGCGCCGCATCGATCAACATCCTGCCTTCGCCGATCGTCTCGACCATGCCCGCCTTCGGCAGCACGATCCGCAACCAGTCGATCACCCGGGCGTCGCGCGACGCGCGCCGCGCACCTTCGCCACCCGCGACGAATAGCGCATCGAATGCGTGCGCCGAGCCCGCATCGCATGCGAATGTCCGCACGCTGATGGCCGACGACCAGACGATGTTTCCACCTTTCGACGAATAGAAGCGAATGTCGTACAGCGGAAGCCCTGTCGCGCGCGGCGCATAGATTTCATTGGCTACTTCGAACACCTCGAATACCGCGCCCGCCGCAAACAACGAGAACCCGTCGAAGACGACAACGCCGATATCCCGATTCCTGCGTGACCGCTTTCCCCCAACATCTTCTGCCGCTTCATCTCCCGAATGATCGACACTCGTGTGCGTCATGGCGTGCTCTCGGACAATCAGTCCAATCAACTTCGGTCGTCGTTTTTTACTCCGTTGCGACGCATCATACCGAGGGCGCCGAATGGCGTTTAAACACTGGCCGATTCGAACAAACAGTCGTCGGATTAGTCTGCGGGAATTCCCTGATCGGCCAAATGTTGGCGGTTTCCGACTACCTCGCGGCAGCGAAACGGATGACGAAGAGCTTGCAGAAACAGCGGTGCTCGCATGACGAGCGAGTGATATCCGACGGCAGTCGTTCGGTGATCGAAGCGTCGTGGTGCGCCCCACGGGCGGTCAGGCGTTCGGCCAGATGCGCGGTACCTTCGTGCATGAACTTCGACAGCAAGCAATGTGTTGCGACATGATCATGTGCAGGCGGGCAACGTCGTGGAGCAGTCGATTCGGCCCTGGAACTCGACAGTACGGTGGCGCAACGCGATCGGCATCGTTGACGATCAGCCTGCATCGATGCGTCGTATTCGGCCACGGGTGCCGCGCATAGCCGATTAGCCCGGATCCGCCAGCCCGGCGCCTGGCGAAACGCGCTGACGACGCGATGCACCAATCCGCCGCCCCTTCAGTTCTTGTATTTTTCGAGTTCGAGCCGGCCGGTACTCGCTCCAGCCGCATGACGACGCACACGCGAGCCGGCCGTTTACGACATCACCGCGCTCGCGACGAGCGATGCAATCGCCACGGGTAGCGCGAACAGCGCCGACAGCGCCATCCTTTTCAAGATTCGAGCTCGCGCCACCTCACGCGAGCCGCGGGCCCGGCGCGACTGAAATTCGAGCAGCAGCAGCCCCTGACCATGTCGTGCGCCGGCCCAAAGGCCGGACGCGGTGCTGAAGACGAGGTAGACGAGAATCCAGACGAAGCAAATCCTCGAGAAGATAAGAAGCGCGACGTTCATGGCGGCGATGCTCCGTTTTCGGCGAGATACCGCGCATCAGATGGCGCGCGGTTCGATGCCGATAGCGTACATTGCAATGCAGCATGCCGGACATGACAATTGATCCGACGATTCCGCCAACCGGTTACCGTACGTTTCCTCCGGGTGGCGCGCGACGCGAAGCACCACGCGCGCGCAACAATGTTCGCACTGCTTCGTAATGTTCGAAGCCAGGCCACACGGATCGTCTTGCGGATTCACGACTCGAACGACGGCGACTGACATTCACCGTACGCGCAGCTCGACCCGTGATGAATAAAAAGGCCTGCGTGCCACACGGCACGCAGGCAAAATTCCGAGGAGAGTTCCGGGGTGAACGCGTCTCCTCGAAAGGCCAGACAAAAGCGTAACGTCGAATCGACCGTTTCAAAACGAGATGGCGGCTTCGACCACGATCATGGCCGAATGAAAGTGTATTGATGCACGCGCACACGTTTCTCGACGGGCATTGCGCCGTCACGCCCGATTTGCTTCCTGCAATTGGCGGATTGCTTCGGTGTTTTGGCCGACGAGAAAAATCTCGACTGGCCATGATGAGACGCGTGCAGACGGACATTCAACGTTCGCTCATCGACGAAGCCGGCATGTCATCGTCGTGACCGAGTCGCCTCGAACGCGCAACGATGCCGATGCACTTCGACAGACTTCCAGGAGCCCATCCGCCATGCTTCCGCTGGACACTTTCTTGCGCGTCGTCGACGCAACCCCGCTCGTTGCGATCGACCTGATCATCTCGAACGGCGATGGCGCGTATCTACTCGGTCACCGTGTCAATCGTCCCGCGCAGGGTTTCTGGTTCGTGCCGGGCGGCCGGATTCGCAAGAACGAGCGTCTCGACGATGCGTTCAATCGCATCGCGCGCGACGAACTCGGATGTAGCGGTCTGGAGCGTGCCGATGCCGAACTGATCGGCATCTACGATCACCTCTACGAAGACAACTTTGGCGGCGAACCGGGCATCTCGACGCACTATGTGGTGATGGGATACAAGCTCCGCGGCACGTTCGACCTCGTGTCGCTGCCGAATGCCCAGCACACTGCCTACCGATGGGCGACCGCCGACGAGATCGTCGCCGATCAAACGGTCCATTCGAATACGCGAACTTACTTCGGCACGTCCGCCTGAAATCGGGCGAACGCTGCTCCGGCGGACAAATCGACTACCCGACGCCGGTCGTTAGCCCGGCGCGGGCATCAAAGCGACGATGTACCGTTGCGAATGTCCGAGCCGCCAACCGATGAGAACATTCTGTCCCGAGCGGCCGCGCGATACTCCGTCGGCGACATCGACAGATGCTGGCGGAACAGCTTGGCCAGCCGGTCTCCACTGCCGAGACCGACCCGCCGCGCGACCTTGTCGGCGGGCAAATCCGTCTCGACCAGCATGGAGCACGCCTTTTCGAGCCGCACCCGCAGCACGAATTCGGTTGGCGTCACGCCGATTTCGTTCTTGAAGCGCCGCAGGAAATTCCGCTCGCTCATCGCAGCGGCCTGCGCTGCATTGGCGATCGAGATGCGATTCGCACTGTTGGCTCGAAGATGCTGAGCGGCCGCGCGAATCAATTCACTGGCTCGCGCCTCCTGCGCCCCGAACAGGACGCTCGCAAATTTCCGGTTCGCCCCCGGCATCATGTACGAAACGATCTCTTGCGCGACTTCGTAGCCGGCGTCACGCACGACGATCGACAACGCGGCCGCGAACATGCCTTCGCCATCGTCGTCGGATTGCCCCGATTCGCCCGTACCGCCAACGGCAAGCACCGCCTGCGGCACGACTTCCGGAACTTTCTGGTTCAGGCGAATCGCCGTCAGCATTTCGGCGCCGGCATTGTCGCCCTTGACCACGCGGGCGCGCTGATGGGCATGCTGCAACCAGCTGATGAACGCATCGTCGAGGCCGCTTGCCCGCCCCTGTCCACCGAGCACGAACATGGCCTGCACATTGCTCGCATCGAGCGGACGAGCCGCTTCCGTCCAGATCTGTACACCCGACGACGAACGAACGGCACCGCCGTGACTGGAATAAAGCCGCAATTCATAGCGATCGGCAAACGCGACGTTCACGCCTTCGAGCTGATTTGCAAGTTCGAATACCGCGGCCAGCCGGCCCATTTGCATGATCGAAAATCCGTCGAGCAGCAGGATGATGACGCTGTCCCGCCGACGACCGACGCTTCTTCCCCGGTCACCACTCACTCTGAACCCCGTAGTCGTTTCGTTCGGCGCTATTTGCATCATCTCGGCCTCTTAACAATTTTTTGCATTTTCTGCAGCGCATCATATGCGGCTAAATCGTCGGCCGATCCGTCGGTGTCCGATCCCGCCTCATTGTTGACGGAATCAGTCAAGGCGATGATATGGAACCAATTATTTGTTGATAATCAGGAATAGGAGTTGGCGTGACGGCACAAAGTCATGGAGATTTGATCCAGATCATTGACGAAACATTTTTGCAACACAACGAGCAGCGCATGTTTCACTCCGGAAATAGGACATGCGTTCAGTTCCTTACAGATCCTTACAGCATTGGTCATAAGGAATCGACGCGTTCGCGTTGTCCGCCGCCTCGACGGCTGGAGGGGATGAGACAAAAAAATATGCGCAATGCCTCCCTCTGCGGGAGGGGATATTACCTTGCACGCTTTACCATGCAAGCGCGATACGAAAAAATCATAGATGGCAAGCGCTTTAACGTTTGCCTATATTAAGCAAATTCTTCCAGATGCATTCGAAATATTATTTGCCGATGATAGCCGAATTTCGGCAGACAAATCCTCACGACTGGGAATGCCCGAATATTTCGTAACATCAAACCCGACGTGCGCCACGGCCCGCGCGTCACATCACCGGGGCCATCGATTTCCGGAACATGCGACTCTGCCGCCGGCCGATCGTGATGCTTTGCCGGGTCGTCGATCGCACGAAGGCGCATGCGGCAACTCGCGAATCGGAGATATCGCCCTGTCAATCGCTAAGGAAAACGAATTGTCACGGGTGTAATCGTACGACGTGCGCGTTGACATCCGACGCTTGGCGGCGCTCGCCTCAACCAATCACGCTCGGGAATCGAATTCCTGCCGGCATGACTTCGGTCGCGATGATTGCTCTCGCTGTGAAGCGTCGTCGAACAGGCTTTACATACACCATTCGATCGGACGGTCGACCCGCACATCGATCTCGCTCATCGTGCAGCGATTATCGGCTCGCCATCGTCTTCGAATTTTCCGGCAATTGATTCCTGCGTCTGCAACGCCCATAACCGGAATTTTCCGATGTGGCACCCAGTTTGAAAACGCCTTCCTTCCCGGATGCTGTCGCTTGCGGAACAACCATGATTTAATGCCGCAGCGCCTGTAGACAAAGCATGCAGAATGCACTGCACCCCAGCCTCGGAAATGAGCGTGTCTGCACCACCATCACTCGATGCGGTTTCCTTGCCGGTCCGACTCCGCGCACGTCTCGCTCCGGATCTTTCGATACGCCTCGGCACGGTTTCCCGAAGAGTCGGCACATACCCCGGACGATGACGCCGCACGACGAACGAGAGTGCCGACTCCGCGCCGGCTCGCCCTGGACTCGCCAATAATAAAATCGAAAATCGCTCCAAAAAATCCATGAAGTCCGATTAAATCAAATCATTGGCGTATCACGACTATGTTATCCCGCTGCACCCTCATTTATTCATCGAAAAAAAATCACCCTCCCTTCTCTCCGCACACTCCACTTCGATCAAAGACATCGTCAATTCGACCAGCCTGCACGAACCGAAATGCATCACTCTCCGTTATCTTTTTGAGACACCTCTCCATCTTAATTTCGCACTAAAAATCTCTCGATGTAGTCTGCTTCCGTTCATTTGAACGCAGGCATGCTTGCAAAAGGAGAGACCATGAAACACGCATTTTTTCCTGTCCTTGCGATCGCGTCGGTCGCGATGGGCGGCGTAGCCCACGCGCAGTCGAGCGTGACGCTTTACGGGACGATCGACACGTCGCTCACGTACGTGCGCAACGCCGATGGCGGCAAGAACCTTTGGGCGCTCGGCAACAGCAGCGCCGGCAATCTGTCGGGCAGTCGTTGGGGGCTCAAGGGTTCGGAAGATCTCGGCGGCGGCCTGGCGGCGATCTTCCAGCTGGAAAACGGTTTCAATCCGAGTACGGGCGGCCTCGGTCAGGGCAGCCGCATTTTCGGCCGCCAGGCCTATGTCGGGTTGACTAGCAACCAGTATGGCTCGCTCACGCTCGGTCGCCAATACGATCCGCTGATCGACCTCGTGCAGCCGATTACCGCCGACAACTACTTCGGCAGCGTGTTCGCCACCGCCGGTGATGTCGACAACTACGACAACAGCTTCCGCGTCGACAACGCGGTCAAATACACGTCGCCCGTCATCGCCGGACTCCAGTTCGAGGCGATGTATTCGCTGGGCGGTGTCGCGGGCAGCACCGGTTCGAAGCAATCGTATTCGGCCGGCGTGTCGTACGCCAACGGTCCGCTGAGTCTCGCCGGCGGCTACTTCTATGCTGCCAACGCGAATCCCGTCACGGGCAGTCGCACGACATGGTCGAGCACGTCGGACGGCACGTTCGACGGCGCAATCAATACCGGCTACCAGACGGCCCGTTCCATCGGCATCGCTCGCGTGGCCGGCCAGTATGTGATCGGTGCGTTCACCGTGGGCGCCGGCTACAGCAACGCCCAATATCGACGCGACGGCGCATCGGTGTTCGCGAAGAACGAACACTACAACACCGCCCAGGGCTTCCTGAACTACCAGGCGTCCGCCGCGCTGCTCGTCGGGGTCGGCTACAGCTTCACGAAGTCGGGCGGCGACACCTCGGCGAACTACCACCAGGCATCGGTCGGTGCCGATTACAACCTGTCGAAGCGTACGGATGTGTACATGACGGCCGCTTATCAGCATGCAAGCGGGAATACCGGGGACGGTGCCGGCGGTGCGGTGCCGGCACAGGCGTCGATCGGTTCATACGGCTACAACGGCACGAAAAAGCAGGCCCTGGTCAATCTGGGGCTGCGTCACCGGTTCTGATCGTCACTTCGGGGCGCCGGCATGTCCGGCGGTCGTCCCCAAACACTCGTGACGGCCGGCCGGCGCGGCGCTCGACGAACCGGCCGTGCTCGCCGGCAACGGCCGCCTTGCCGATATCGTGGCATGACTCGACGAGCATGCATGCGGCGTTCGTCCAGGCGGTACGGGAGCCGCTCGATGCGCCGGACCTGCACGCGGTCGAGCGGCTGACCGCGTTGCTGAAACACATCGGCATCGCCGATGCGTCGAAACATACGCCGTTCAACGCCGAACCAGATATGGATATACCCGAACCTGCATAACCGTCACCGGCGCGCCGCCGACGGCGTGAAGCGCCACACCCGCACAACCCGCCGCATCGTCGACACCAACGCCGCATCGTCACCCGCCGCAGCTGACCCGGCCTGTCCAACTTCCCGCTTGCGCCGTTTCGGATCGAGCCCGGTGCCACCACTACGCCGCCGCGCCGCATGCCGCTCGATGATCCGCTGCAGCAGGCAGAACACGCACAGCAGCGCGCCGATCACGATCCGCGTCCACCACGAGCTCAGCGTGCCGTCGAACGTGATCAGCACCTGGATCGTGCCGAGGATGCCGACGCCGAACACCGAGCCGATCACGTACCCCACCCCGCCGGTGAGCAACGTGCCGCCGATCACGGTCGCGGCGATCGCATCGAGTTCCATTCCCTGCGCCTGCAGCCCGTAGCCGGACAGCACGTACAGCGTGAACACCACGCCGCCGAGCGCCGAGCAGAAGCCGCTCAGCGCATACACGCCGACCTTGGTGCGCGCGACCGGCAGCCCCATCAGCAGCGCCGAGCGCTCGTTGCCGCCGACCGCATACACGTTGCGGCCGAAGCGCGTGAAATGCGCGACGTAGATCGCGGCGGCCAGCGTCGCGAGCGCGATCAGCGCGCCCGCGCTCAGCGCCCCGCCGCCGACCGGCACGCTGATGCCCGCGAGCGCATGAAAGGTCGGCTCGTTGATCGTGATCGACTGCGTCGTGATCAGGAAGCACGCGCCGCGCGCGAGAAACATCCCGGCCAGCGTGACGATGAACGGCTGCAGCCGGAAGTAATGAATCAGCGCGCCCATCGCCGCGCCGTACAACGCGCCGAACACGAGCACGAGCGGCACGATCGCCCAGACGGGCCAGTGCCATCGTTCGGCGCCGACCGCGCAGAAGATCGTTGTCAGCGCAACGACCGAGCCGACCGACAGGTCGATGCCGCCCGACACGATCACGAACGTCATCCCGATCGCGACGATCAGCAGGAATGCGTTGTCGACGAGCAGCCCGGTCAGCACCTGCATCGAGAAGAAACCCGTATACATCACGGATCCGAAGCCGAACAGCGCGGCAAACAGCACGATCGTCACGACGATCGGCAGCGTGCGCGGGTCGGCGAGCCGTGCGAGGAATCGGTTCATCGCGGCGTCGCTCCGGTGGTGGCGCGCGAACGCGCGGAAGGCAGCAGCCGCGACGCGTGCCGGACGACCAGCGCGCGCGCCGCGTCCGACTGGATCAGCGTCACGACGATCACGACCATCGCCTTCACGACGAGCGTCGCCTCGGGCGGCACGCCGATCGAATAGGTCGTGTAGGTGAGCGTCTGGATGATCAGCGCGCCGAGCACGGAGCCGGCGAGGCTGAAGCGGCCGCCGAGCAGCGACGTGCCGCCGAGCGTCACCGCGAGGATCGCGTCGAGCTCGAGCAGCAGCCCCGCGTTGTTGCCGTCGGCGCTGCGCACGTTCGAGCTGGCGAGGATGCCGGCGAGCGCCGACATCACGCCGGAGCACAGATACACGCCGAACACGACCGCCCCCGCGCGCAAGCCCACGAGCCGCGTCGCGACCGGGTTCACGCCGATCGCGCGGATGAACAGGCCGAGCGCCGTACGGTTCACCAGCAGCGCGCTCGCCGCGATCGTCGCGAGCGCGATCCAGACCGCGCACGGCACGGCCGCGAGATAGCCGCCGCCGAGTGCGAGGTAGCCGGGCGCACCGATCGGGATGATCTGCCCGCCGGTCAGCAGCTGCGCGATGCCGCGTCCGGCGACCATCAGGATCAGCGTCGCGATGATCGGCTGCATTCCGACGAACGCGACGAGCACGCCGTTCCATGCGCCGGCGAGCAAGCCGACGCCGAGCGCGGCGGCGAGCGCCGTGCCGACTCGCGTCGGATCGCCGTCGAGCACGATCGCCGCGGCGGCGCCCGCGATCGCGACGATCGCACCGACCGAGATGTCGATCCCGCGCGTCGCGATCACGAGCGTCATGCCGAGCGACACGATCACCAGCGGCGCCGCGCGATTCAGGATGTCGACCGGCGCGCCGAACAGGTGACCGTCGAGCAGCGCGATCGACAGGAAGCCCGGCCGATGCGCGACGTCGAGCGCGAACAGCAGCGCGAGCGTGAGCACCGGCCACACGAGCGGATGACGAAGCAAGGCACGGAGCCGCATTATGACCGGCCTCCCGCAATCAGTTGATACACGTGTTCCTCCGACGCGTCGGCACCGGTCAGTTCGGCGACCTTGCGGCGGTCGCGCAGCACCGCGATCCGGTGGCTCACGCGCACCACTTCGCTGATCTCCGACGAGATGAACAGGATCGCGAGCCCTTGCGCGCACAGCGCAAGCACGCGCTCCATGATGTCGAATTTCGCGGCGACGTCGATGCCGCGGGTCGGCTCGTCGAGGATCAGCAGCTTCGGCTCCGTCGCGAGCCAGCGCGCGAGCAGCACCTTCTGCTGGTTGCCGCCCGACAGCAGCCCGATCGGCTGCTCCGCGTCGCGCGCCTTGATGCCGAGCCGCGCGATGTAGGTCTCGGCGAGCTCGCGCTGGCGCGCACGGCTGATCAGCCGCCACCAGCCGCGCCGCGCCTGCAGCGCAAGGACGATGTTCTCCCGGATCGACAGCGCCGCGACGATGCCCTCCTTCTTGCGATCCTCCGGGCAATACGCGATCCCGTTGCGGACCGCGTCGTGCGGCGACGCGAGCCGCTTGCGCGCGCCGTCGATCTCGATCGCGCCGGTGTCGGTGCGCTCGGCCGCGAACGCGAGCCGCGCGGTCTCCGTGCGCCCCGAGCCGAGCAGCCCGGCCAGCCCGACGATTTCGCCGGGCCGCACGTCGAGATCGAGCGGGCTCATCATCCCGCGCCGGCCGACCTGCCGCATCGACAGGAACGGCGCGGCCGCATCGGCATCGCGCTGCACGGCCGCCGCGCCCGCCTGCAGCGTGCCGGACATCGGTTCGCGGCCGGTCATCTTCGCGACCAGCAGGTCGACCGGCAGGTCGCGCGCGAGGTACTCGCCCTCGCGCTCGCCGTTGCGCATCACGGTGATCCGGTCGGACACCGCGTAGGTCTGTTCGAGAAAGTGCGTGACGAACAGGATCGCGATGCCCGACGCCTTCAGCCGGCGCAGCACGTCGAACAGCCGCGCGACCTCGCCGTCGTCGAGGCTCGACGTCGGTTCGTCGAGAATCAGCACGCGTGCGTCGACCGACACGGCCCGCGCGATCGCGACCATCTGCTGCACCGCGATCGGATACGCATCGAGCGAACGCGTGACGTCGAGCGACAGGTCGAGCTCGGCGAGCGCATCGCGTGCCCGCGCGTGGATCGTCTTCCAGTCGATCGCGCCGCGCCGCATCGGCTGCCGGCCCGCGAAGATGTTTTCCGCGACCGACAGGTTCGCGCACAGGTTCACTTCCTGGTACAGCGTCTGGATCCCGGCCGCCTCGGCCTCGCGCGGCGCGGCGAAGCTCACCGGCGCGCCGCCGACGCGAATCTCGCCCGCGTCGTGCGCGTGCACGCCGGTCAGCACGTTGATCAGCGTCGACTTGCCGGCGCCGTTCTGGCCCATCAGCGCGTGGATCTCGCCCGGAAACAGCCGGAAGTTCACGCGCTGCAGCGCGTGGACACCCGGAAACGCCTTGTCGATGCCGATCATCTCGACCACCGGCGGACTCGTCATGGATCGCCCTCGATTCGAAGCGGCGGCCGGACAGCGGCGAACGCGCCGCCGCCCGCGTGCGCCGGGATTCAGTACTTGCGGGTCGGCAGCACCTGCGCCGCGACGCTCATCGGGAACACCGTCTCGTTCGTGACGATGCGCTTCGGCAGCTGCTTGCCGGCGACCACGTCCTTCACCGCGGTCATCAGCTGCGGGCCGAGCAGCGGGCTGCATTCGACGTCGACGTTGATCTTGCCGGCGACCATCGCCTGGAAGCCGCCCTTGGTCGCATCGAACGACACGACGCTCACGTCCTTGCCGGGCTTGATGCCGGCCTCTTCCATCGCCTGGATCGCGCCGAGCGCCATGTCGTCGTTGTGCGCGTAGACGACGTTGATCTGCTTGCCGTAGGTCTTCGCGAACGCTTCCATCACCTGCTTGCCGCCGGCGAGCGTGAAGTCGCCGCTTTGCGACGCGATCACCTTGAACTTCGGATTGTTCTTGATCACTTCGAGCAGGCCCGCGCGGCGGTCGTTGGCGGGCGCCGAGCCGACCGTGCCCTGCAGCTCGACGATGTTGACCGGGCCCGCATCGTTCTTGTAGCGCTCTTCCAGCCAGTGGCCCGCGCGCCGCCCTTCCTCGAGGAAGTCCGAACCGATCATCGTCACGTACAGCGACGGATCCTTCACGTCGACGCCGCGATCGGTCAGGATCACCGGGATACGGGCCGCCTTCGCTTCGGTCAGCACCGGCTCCCAGCCCGACTCGACCACCGGCGAGAACGCGATCACGTCGACCTTCTGCGCGATGAACGAACGGATCGCGCGGATCTGGTTCTCCTGCTTCTGCTGCGCGTCCGAGAATTTCAGGTTGATGCCGGCCTCCTTCGCCGCGCCCTTCACCGACACGGTGTTCGCGGTGCGCCACGCGCTTTCCGCGCCGACCTGCGAGAACCCGAGCGTGATCGGCTTTTGCTGCGCGTGCGCGCCGGTGGCCAGCACCGTCGCCGCGGCGACGATCGCGCCGGCCGCCAGCTTCCTGATGAATGTCATGGTCCGTCTCCGATGGTGTCGTTGTATGCCGCGGCGCCGGCCTGGCGCGGTGCCGTGTCGTGCTGTTGTGGTTCTGCGTGGCACGGGCGCGGTTCGGGGCGATGCGGCCCGGCCGTTGCGGCCGGCCCGAGATGTACGCCCCGGATCAGTCTAGGAACAAGTCCGATAACCTTCCAATGAAATATTGGATTGAAGCGATATCGGTATCGGCATACGTATAAACACCTAAGCGGGCGGGGCCGCGCCGTCAAATGAACTCGGGGCGATCAACGAGAACGCCACACGGATTGTTTTTCTCCATGATCGGCCGGCGCAACGGTAACGGCATGGCTCCGAAAGCACGGCGCACGCTTCTTGCTGTCACGCTCCGAATCGCGCGAACGACAAGGAGAAGACGATGCCCGCAGCAGCGACGAGCGGAACCCGCACCGCCGATGCGCGGATCGACCGCGCGCGTCGATCGACGCATCGCAGCAGGAAGACGCGCACGCCCCGCGCGGCACCGCCGGACGCAGACGTGTCCGCCGTGCCGCTGCGCCACGTCGACGACCGGCGCCCCGGCTACACGCGCCGGCGGCTGCGCAACGGCTTCGCGTACTACGCGCCGGACGGCACGCGGATCCGCGATGCCGACGAGATCGCCCGCATCAACGCGCTCGCGATTCCGCCCGCGTACACCGACGTGTGGATCTGCGCGGACCCGCGCGGCCATTTGCAGGCGACGGGGCGCGACGCGCGCGGACGCAAGCAGTATCGTTATCACCCGCAGTGGCGCGCGACACGCGACGCGAACAAGTACGCACGGATGGCTGAATTCGCCCGCGCGCTGCCGCGCATCCGCGCACGCGTCGCGCGCGATCTCGCGCTGCCCGGCATGCCGCGCGCGAAGATCGTCGCGACGGTCGTCCGGCTGCTCGACACGACGCTCGCGCGGATCGGCAACGCCGAGTATGCGCGCGAGAACGCGTCGTACGGGCTGACGACGCTGCGCAAGCGCCACGTGACGATCGGTCCGGGCCAGGTGCGGCTGCGCTTCACGGGCAAGAGCAGGATCGAGCACGACGTGACGGTCGACGACCCGCGCGTCGGCCGCATCGTGCGCCGTTGCGCGGAGCTGCCGGGACACGAGCTGTTCCAGTATCTGGACGAAGACGGCGCGCGCCATTCGGTCGGCTCGTGCGACGTGAACGACTATCTGCGCGACGCAGCGGGCGCGGCGTTCACGGCCAAGGATTACCGGACGTGGGCAGGCAGCGTGCAGGCGCTGGCGTTGCTGCGGCGCGTCCCGCAGCAGGACGTCGCGCACGCCAGCAAGCAGATCGTCGAAACGGTGCGCACCGTCGCCGAGGTCTTGCGCAACACGCCGGCCGTGTGCCGGCGCTGCTACATTCATCCGGTGGTGCTCGATACGTTCGAGGCCGGGATGCTCGCGGCGCTGCAGGTGCGCCGCACGCCGAGGGGGCTGCGCGTCGACGAAGCGGCGTTCGCGGCGCTGCTCGAGCAGGCGGCGCGACAAGCGGTCAAGCGATCGAACAAGTGAGGCTCACCGACATGCCGCCCGCTGCCGCTCAGCTCGCGATCGAATTCGCAATACTGCGAAAGATCAGCGGCCGCTCGTCCTCCCGCCCTGCCCGCCGCGCGAACTGCACGACCTGTTCGACCCGGCCGTGATGTTCGGACTTCGCGCAGACCGGATCGGCCTGCGCCGGGTCGCCGGCCAGCATGTATGCCTGGCAGCGGCACCCGCCGTGATCCGTGTGACGCTCGTCGCAGGTGCGGCACGGATCGCGCATCCACCCGTCGCCGCGAAACGCGTTGAATGCGTCGCTGTCGTACCAGATCTCCTGCAGCGACCGGTCGCGCACGTTCGGCAGCGCGAGGCCCGGCAACCCGCGCGCGGCATGGCACGGCAGCGCGGTGCCGTCCGGCGCGACGCCGAGGAACACCGAGCCCCAGCCGTTCATGCAGGCCTTAGGCCGCTGCTCGAAGTAGTCGGGCACGACGAACAGGATCTTGCACCGTTCGCCGACGAGCTTCCGGTAGCGGTTGACCGTTTCCTCCGCTTCGCGCAGCTGTTCGGCGGTCGGCATCAGCTGGTCGCGATTCAGCATCGCCCAGCCGTAGTACTGCGTGTTGGCAAGCTCGAGAAAATCCGCGCCGAGGTCGAGCGCCATCTCGATGATCTGGCCGACGTGCGGCAGGTTGTACCGGTGCAGCACGCAGTTCAGCACCATCGGATAGCCATGCGACTTGATCAGCCGCCCGACGCCGCGCTTGAGGTCGAACGTGCGCGTGCTGGTCAGGAAGTCGTTCAGCTCGCGCGTCGAATCCTGCAGCGACAACTGGACATGATCGAGGCCGGCCGCCTTGAGCCGGCCGATGCGCGTGGCATTCAGGCCCACGCCCGACGTGATCAGGTTGGTATAGAAACCCAGCGACCGCGCGTGCTCGACCAGCACCTCCAGATCGTCGCGCTGCAGCGGTTCGCCGCCGGAAAAGCCGATCTGCGCGGCGCCGAGCGCGCGCGCGTCGCTGATCACCGTGCGCCACGCGTCGGTGTCGAGCTCCGCGCCGTGCGTCGCGAAGTCGACGGGGTTGTAGCAGAACGCGCAGTGCAGCGGACAGCGGTACGTAAGCTCGGCGAGCAGCCACAGCGGCGCGCTCGGGCGGTTCGGAGGCGGTGTCATGTCCATGTCAGTCGAGCCAGCCGCGCAGTCGCGCATGATCGAGGAAGCGATAGACGTCCGACGCGAGATCCGACGTGCTGAACAGCCGCTCGAGCTCGTCGATGATGTCGTCGAGCTCGCGCTTGCCGTCGCAGCGCGCGAGGATCTCGCCCGCGCTCGGGTTGAGCCGGACCATGCCTTCCGGATACAGGAGCACGTACGCATCCTGGGCCGCCTCCCACTGCAGGCGGTACATGCCCCTCAGCGCGGGGCGCAGCGGCACGCCGCTGACGGCTTCGTTGGAGTTCATGCGGGGTACGCCTTTTCAATCGCGTCGAGAATCGACCACAGCACATCCAGCTTGAACGACAGGATGTCGAGCGCGCGCCGTTGCGCGTCCGGTGTCGTGAAATGGCTCAGCGTCACCGCGAGCCCGTGTTCGACGTCGCGCTGCGCGAGCGGCACGCGGCTGCGGAAATACTGCAGCCCGTCCGCCTCGATCCACGGATAGTGGGACGGCCAGCCCGCGAGCCGGTCGAGGTGGATCTGCGGCGCGAACATCTCGGTCAGCGACGAGCACACGGCCTCCTGCCACGGCGCGTGCCGCGCGAAATTGACGTAGGCGTCGACCGCGAACCGCACGCCGGGCAGCACGTGCGCGAGCGACCACAGCTCCGCGCGCTCGATGCCGACCGCCTCGCCGAGCCGCGCCCAGGCCTCGATCCCGCCTTCCTGGCCGCCGTGACCGTCGTGGTCGAGAATCCGCTCCACCCACAGCCGGCGCGTGTCGCGGTCCGGGCAGTTGGACAGGATCGCCGCGTCCTTCAGCGGAATGCTGACCTGATAGTAGAAGCGGTTCGCGACCCAGCCGCGGATCTGCGCGGGCGAGCACGCGCCGGTGTTCAAGCGCCGGTTGAACGGATGATGGATGTGGTAGCGCGATTCGAGCGCGCGCAGGCGCGCCTCGAACTCCTGCGCACTCCAGGGCGTCGCGTGCAGCGCCGCGGCGGGAATCGGTGCGTTCATGGTCAGACCTCGAATTGCATGCCGTCGTGGGCGACCTCGATGCCGTGCTCGCGCAACTGCGCGCACTGCGCGGAACCGGGGTCGAGGATCGGATTCGTGTTGTTGATATGCGTGAGGACCTTGCGCGTGTGCGCCGGCAACTGCTGCAGCCGCTCGATCATCCCCGGCCGCACCGCGTCGCCGCACTGCGCGAGATGCCCCATCTCGGCCGCGTGCTTCGACGACAGGCCGAGGTCGATCATCTCCGTGCCGGTCCAGAAGGTGCCGTCCACCAGCACGAGATCGGCGTCGCGCATCGCGGTGCGCGCGCCGTCGTCGACGTCGGCGAGCCCCGGCGCGTAGAACGCCTGTCGGCCGGTTGCCGTATCTTCGATCAGGAGTGCGATATTGTCGCCCGGCACGCTCGCCTCGCGGCGCGGCGAATAGGGCGGCGGCTTGCTGTCGACCGGCACGGCGGTGAAGCGAAGGCCGCCGGCGCCCGCGATCGCGAACGGCCGGCCCGGCGCGATCGGGTGGACGTCGACACCGCAGTAGTGGCCGAGCAGCGGCACGAGCGGCAGCCCGGTCGACAGGTCGTCGAGCACCGGTGCGCTCGCGTACAGCGGCAGCGGCGACGTGCGTTCGCGCAGCATCAGCAGGCCCGTCACGTGATCGATCTGCGCGTCGCACAGCACGACGGCGACGATCGCGCTGTCGCGGATCGCGCGGGCGGGCTGCAGGTCGGGGGCGGCGCGCAGTTGCGCGAGGATGTCCGGCGACGCGTTCACCAGCACCCAGTCGATGCCGTCGCCGCTGACGGCGATCGACGATTGCGTGCGCGGCACGATGCCGTCGGTGCCGGCCCGCGCGCGACGGCAGTTGCCGCAGTTGCAGTTCCATTGCGGCAGTCCGCCGCCGGCGCCCGAGCCGAGTATCTTGATCTTCATCTGCGTGTGCTCCGGGTGCCGCCCGCATCGTGTCCGTCGATGCGGGCGGCACTGCGCGCGTCGATCAGCGGTTGGCGATGTACATCGTGATTTCGAAACCGAAACGCAGGTCGGTGTAAGCCGGGGTGGTCCACTGCATGATGTGTCTCCTTGTTGAGTTGGTGAGTCGAACAAACCGCATCGATCGAGCGGCCGATACCCATTCAGCAAGGAGCGTGCCGGGCCAGGATTTGCGTCGCGCAGCGGTGTGCGCAGGCGTGCGGCCACCGCCGGGTGGTCACGGCACCGGAATTCTTACGATTTACCGACACTAATATTTCAGAATCCGTCGGGCGACGGTTCACGATGCACGCGGCCGGTTGAGCAAGTGTTGAATCCTTGAACACCGGGTGTTGCAACCTGACACACCGGTGTGACAGTCGCGGCTGCCGTCAGGGTTCGTCCGGCTCCAGCGCATCCGGCCCGGCGGCCGGCATCTTGCGGTAGATCGTGTTGCGCGACACGCCGAGCGCGCGTGCGGCGGCGGACACGTTGCCGCCATGACGCGCGAGCGCGGCCGCGATCGCGGATGCGGCCACGTCCTGCAGCCGCGCATCACCGGCCGCGGCTGCGGTTGTGTTCGCGAACGCGAACGCGGGCGCTTCCGCTGCGAGCGGCGGCGGTGCAGCGGCACCCTGCGCCGCCGGGCCGCCGTCGCGCCGCACGTCGTCGAAGAAGTCGTCCGGCAAATGCTCGCAGCGGATCTCGCAGTCGTCGTCGACCATCGCGGCCGCGGTGCGCAGCAGGTTCGCGAGCTGCCGGAAGTTGCCCGGCCACGCGCAACGCTCGAACAGCGCCATCACCTCCGGCGCGACGCTCAACGGCCGGCGTCCGGGCCCCGACAGCGTCTCCCGCTGCAGCATCTTCTGGACGACCACCGCGAGGTCCGTGCGGTCGCGCAGCGGCGGCAGGCGCACGACGAGGCCGTTGAGCCGGTAGTACAAGTCCTCGCGGAAGCGGTTCTGCGCGATCATCTCGCGCAGGTCGCGGTGGGTCGCGCAGATGATCGCGATGTCGACGCCGATCGCCTTCGTCGAGCCGAGCGGATTGACGATGCGCTCCTGCAGCACGCGCAGCAGCCGCACCTGCAGCGGATACGGCATGTCGCCGATTTCGTCGAGAAACAGCGTGCCGCCGTTGGCCTGCAGCAGCTTGCCGGTCGCGCCCTTGCGGCGGGCGCCGGTAAACGCGCCCTCCTCATAGCCGAACAGCTCGGATTCGATCAGCGTCTCCGGAATCGACGCGCAGTTGACGGCGACGAACGGCCCGTCGCGGCGCGGCGAGTCGTTGTGGATCGCCTGCGCGAGCAGTTCCTTGCCGGTGCCGGTTTCGCCGGTGATCAGCACCGGAATGTCCTTGCCGATCACCTTGCGGATCTTCGCGATCACCGCCGCGACCTGCGGATCGCCGGTGTCGAGATAGCTGAGGCGCGACAGGCTCGCCGCGCCCTGCGCGGCAGGCGGCCGCGCGGCGGGCGCGGCGCCGTCGTGCACCTCGGCAGGCCGGCTGCCCTCGGGCCGCAACGCGCGCCGGAACTGCACGCGCGCGCAGACCACCGCGCCGTTGCCGAGGTTCAGCGACACGTGCGGCTCGGTGCTCGCGCGCATCCGGTCGATCAGTTGCGCGCTCGTCACGTCGAACAGCGACGCGAGCGTATGCGCGCGCAGCGCGGCAAGCGGCATCCCGAGCTGGAACTGCGCGCTGCGGTTGGCCGACAGGAAGCGGCCGTCCGCGGTGAACGCGACGATCCCTTCCATCAGCGTGCCGAGGAATTCGGGGCGGCCGTGGAACGACACCTGCAGCGTCTCCTGGAAGGTCGTCGTGAACAGGTGGTTCTCGATCATCTGCACCGACATCTTCGCGAGCGCCATCGTGTGCTGGTGATAGCTGCGGTGGTCGCCCGTCACGTCGAGCACGCCGATCGCGTCGCCGTACGGATCGAGAATCGGCACGCTCGAGCAGGTCAGGAAATGGTTCGCGGCCAGGAAGTGCTGGTCGCCGTGCACGACCATCGGACACAGCTCCGCGAGCGCGGTGCCGATCGCGTTGGTGCCCTGCCGGTTCTCGGCCCAGTTCGCGCCGGGGCGCAGCGCGACCCGTTCCGCGCGCCGCAGGAAGTCGTCGTCGCCGATCGAATGCAGGATCAGCCCTTCCGCATCGGTCAGCACGATCATGCTCTGCGTATTGACGATCTGCTCGTGCAGCGTCTCCATCACGGGCATCGCATGCACGCACAGCACGCGGTTCTGCTCGCGCTTGAGCGCCAGCGCGGCGCCGGACAGCAGGTCGTAGTCGGGACGTGCCGACGCCTGCAGGCCGAACGTCTCGGACCGCTCATGGGACTTCTGGATCGTCGGCGCCGGCCAGCCGGGCGCATGCGTGGCCCGTGCGTTGGCCGTCGGATGAACGTCATCGCGCATTGTCTCCTCCGGGGATCCTTCCGGTCGGTGCCGGACCTTTTGCCCTTGATGCAAGCAAACATCGGGCCACGACGGGATGCGCGCGCGATCTGGTTTCGTTGCATCGCCGCGCCGACCGGAATTGAAAGGAAAATGAAATGACGGCACCGGCATGCCGTCGATGCGGCGTGCCGCGCGCGTGGTCGACGTGATAACGTGAAACGCACGTGTGCCGCCACGCGGACGAATCCCTATCTTCATCGCCGGCGCGAATCTGGCTTCATACGGGTCGAGCGCGGCCGCATCGCGCCATGGCCTTTCCCTCTCCGTCTCCCTCTACGCCCGGCCGACATGTCGCCATCACGCAGCCACCGCTCCGCCCTCCCCGTGCGCCGCCTGTCCCGCGATGCATGCACGATCGCGTGGACCGAAGCCGGCAACCCGCGCGGCGATCCGGTCGTCGTGCTGCACGGCGGGCCCGGCAGCGGCAGCCGGCCGGCCGTGCTGCGCCTGTTCGACCTGACGCGCACGCGCGTCGTGCTGGTCGACCAGCGCGGCGCGGGTGCATCGACGCCACGCGGCGGCCTGCGTCACAACGACACGATGCAACTGATCGGCGATCTCGACGCGCTGCGCGCGCGGCTCGGCATCGCACGCTGGGGCGTCGTCGGCGGGTCGTGGGGCGCGGCGCTCGCGCTCGCCTACGCGGGACGGCATCCGTCGCACGTCACCGGCGTCGTGCTGCGCGGGTTGTTCCTCACGTCGTCGCGCGAAGTGCGCGGCCTGTTCGTCGGTGCACGCGCACGGGCACCGCGGGCCTGGCAGCGCCTGGCGGCGGCCGCCGGCACCGCGCGCGCCGATCGCCTGATCGCCTGCTGCGCGCGGCGTCTCCAGCCGGGCGCCGGCGCGGCACGGCAGCGCGCGGTCGCGCTCGCATGGAACGCGTATGAAGACGCGATCCTGACCGGGCGGCCGGCGCGCGGCGCGCGGCCGACGCAACCCGCGATCGACCGGCTGGTCGACAAGTACCGGATCCAGGCGCACTACCTGCAACGCCATTGCTGGCTCGGCGAACGCCGCCTGCTGGCACTGGCCCGACAGGCCGCGCAAGCCGGCGTGCCGATACATGCCGTGCACGGCACGCGCGACCGCGTGTGCCCGGTCGACAACGTCGATCGGCTCGCGCGCGCGGTGCCGGCCGCCGCCGTCGAGCGCGTGCCGGCCGGGCATCTCGCGAGCGACGCTGCGCTCGCGCATGGCGTCGCCCGCGCGGTACGCAAGATGCTCGACGTCACGGCGGCAGGCGCACCGCAACACGCCGAGCCGCCCGTTCAGTCCCACGCATAGCGCGCGCCGACCCACGCGCCGCGCGGCGCGCCCGGCCCGACGAACTGTTCGTTGACGGCATTGAGCCCGTCGAACGAATGGTTCGGACCGTTGAAGAAGTTCTGGCCGAGCATCCCGAAGCTTGCATAGCGCTTGTCGAGCAGGTTGGTCACCGACGCGAACAGTTGCAGGTGCTTCGTGACCTGCCAGGTCGTATCGAGGTCGATGAGGAAATAGCCGGGCACCTTGCCGTTCACGTCCTGGTTGTTCTCGTCGCCGCGCGCGAACACGCCGCTGCGATACGTGATGCGGGTGCCGACGGTCCACTTCGGCGTCGCCGCATAGTCGAGCCGCAGCTTCACGGTGCTCGACGGAATCCCCGGAATGCGGTCGCCGGAGCGGACGACGATGTTGCCGCGCGCATCGGCGCTCGAATTGCTCGCGCTGCTTTCGGTCCACGTCGAGCGGTAGCTGGCATCGACATAGCTGTAGCTGACGCCGACGCCGACCGGCCCGAGCCGCGTATGACCCGCGAGTTCGAAGCCTTGCCGGCGCGTCTTGCCGACGTTCTGGAAATAGCCGAGCGTGCTCGCGCCGCCGTTGCTGCTGATGAACTGGATGTCGTCGTCGAGCGTCGTGCGGTAGACGGCCGCGCTCCACGTCGTCGCCTGCCCCGCCCGGCCGCGCGCGCCCAGCTCGATCGTCTTCGCGATCACGGGCTTCAATGCCGGATCGGCGAGAAAGTCGTTCGGCAACGAGCACGGTGCGGCCGGATCGGCGCACGCGAGCTCGATCGCGGTCGGCGAGCGCATCCCTTCGTTGTACGTCGCATACGCGGTGAAGCCCGGCGCCGGATTCCACGTGACGCCGACGGCCGGATTGAACCGCGAGAACGTATGGCGCGCGGTGAGCAGCGGCTGCAGGCCGCTCACGTCCTTGATCGCCGCGCGCGACACGTTGTAGCGCCCGGCCAGCGTCAGCGACCATTGCCGCGTCAGCGCGAGCGTGTCGTCGAAGTAGACGCCGTAGTTCGCGTTGCGCGTCTTCGCGCGCGTCGTCTGCGTGAAGTCGCCGATGCCGACCGTCGCGCGCGTGGCCGTGAACATCGCATCCTGCGACGATTGCTCGAAGCCCGAGTTCGCGAGATCGGCGGATGCGCCCGCCACGAACTGGTTGTCCATGCCGGCGAGCTTGCCGAGCAGCGTCAGCTGCAGGTTCGCGCCGTAGCTGTCGGTCGCGATCACCGAGCGGGCGTTGGCTGCCTGCACGGTGTCGGTGGCGCCGCTGCCGTCGACGCTGCCGAAATCGTCGTTCACGTTGCTGCTGATGTTGGTGTTGCGATAGTGCCGGTAATAGACGTTGCCGCTCAACTGCACGTGGTCGCCGAACGAATGGTCGCCCGCCACGGTGACGTACGCGGCGCTGTTGCGGTTCAGGTCGGGATAGGTGTAGGCCTGCGCGCGATTGTCGAGAAACGTGCGCGGAATCGTCTGCGAGCCTTGCAGCGCGTTGTCCGCGCCGCCGGCCGAGATCGACAGCGTCGTATCGGCGTCCGTGTAGCGCAGCTTGCCGAAGCCCTGCCGCACGCGGCTCGCGTTGTGATCGGCCCAGCCGTTGTCGTTCGCGACGTTGCCCGTCACGTAGTAGTCGAGGTGGCTGCCGATGCGCCCGCCCTGCTCGATCTGCGCGGTCTTGCGTCCCCACGATCCGATCGATACCTGCGCGGCGCCGCCCGGGCTCGTCCTGCCGTTCTTCGTCGTGATCGCGAGCGCGCCGCCGAGCGTGTTGAGGCCGTAGGTCGGATTGGAACCGGGGATCAGCTGCATCGTGTCGATCGCCGCCTGCGGGATCAGATCCCAGTTCACGACGTCGCCGAACGGCTCGTTGACGCGCACGCCGTCGACGAACACCGACAGCCCCTGCGGCGTGCCGACGACCGGCGACGCGGTGAAGCCGCGGTAGTTCACATCCGTCTGGTACGGATTGCCCTGTGCGTCGTTGATGTCGACGCTCGAGACGTTCTTCTCGAAGTAATCGGTCAACACGCTGTCGTGCTGGCGCGCGAGGTCCTCGCCGCGAATCGTCTGCACGTTGGCCGGCACGCGCGAGAGCGGCGTGCCGATCCCGAGCAGCGGCGTCGTGCCGACGACGACGATCGGCGCGAGCGTCGGCGCATCAGCGGCGCCGGCCGGTTCGACCTGCGCCGACGCGGGCGCGAGCCAGCCGCCGAGCATGCCGCCGAAGCACAGCGTCACGCCCGCGCGCCGTGCGGCGAAGCGGCGCTTCGCCCCATCGGTTTCCTTCATCTCCACGTCTCCTCTTTTTTTGTCGTCGCGTCGTTATATCGTTGTCCGTATCGATGGGTCGGCGCTCATCTCCGCCGACATCGTTCGCTTCATGGCGCCGGCCCGGCAGCGCCGTCCGCCGTCGCGATCGCGACATGCGCGACACTTGCGCGTCCGATCGACGCGATGACGCCGGCCACGGTGCCGAACGGCTCGTTGCGGTCCGCATGCAGGCTCACGCTCGTCTGCGGGTCGTGCGCGACGCGGCGTGCCAGCACGGCTTCGACCTCGGCCGGCGCGGCCGGCGTGCCGTCGATCCGAACCGCGCCGTGCGCGTCGACGGTCACGGTGACGGTCGCTGCGCGCGTGTCGCGCGCCGGCGCGGCTGCCTTCGGCAGGTCGACGCGGATCGCATGCGTCATCAGCGGCGCCGCGACCATGAAGATCACCAGCAACACGAGGACGACGTCCACGAGCGGCGTCACGTTGATCTCGCCGAGCGGTTCGCCCGCGTCGGCTTCGCGCTCGTCCGTCCTCATACGGCCGCCCGGCGCACGCCCGCATTGCTTGCCGCCGGCAGCGCGGTATGCACCGGCGCGTCGATCCGGAAGCGGCGCTGTTCGGCCAGCGCGATCAGGTCCTGCCCGAACTCGTCGAGCCCGGCCGTCGCGGTCTTGAGCTGCCGCAGGAACAGGTTGTAAGCCAGCACCGCCGGAATCGCGACGCCGATCCCGATCCCGGTCGCGACCAGCGCCTGGCCGATCGGCCCCGCGATCGCATCGATGCCGTTCGTGGCCGACGCCGTCATCGACTGCAACGTGTGGACGATGCCGAACACGGTGCCGAACAGCCCGACGAACGGCGCGACGTTCGCAATCGACGCGAGCACCGTGAGCCCGCGCTCGAGCGGCCGCCGTTCGCGCCGGATCGCGCGCGCGAGCGTGCGTTCGAGCAGGTCGCGGCGGTCCCACGCAACCAATGTGGCCGGGGCGTGCGGCTCGGGTGCGTCGAGATCGCGCAATGCGGCGCACACGGCGCGCTGCAGGCGCGCGTTCGGGCTGGCGGCCGCCTCGTCGTCCGTCGGCATCGACAGTGCCGCTTTGCCGCAGCCCGTGGCAAAGCGGCGGTTGCCGAGCGCGACGCGCGCATACAGCAGCGCCTTCACGGTGATCAGCGTCCAGGTGAGCGCCGACAGCACCGCAAGAAGCGCAAACGCGCCGACGACCGCGTAGTGGATGTAGTCAGGCATGAACGACTCCCTAGTTTCCGAGTTTGAACACGACCGGCACCCTGACCCAGCCGTCGATCGATTCCGTGCCGCGCTTCGCCGGCACGAAGCGCCAGTCCGTGACCGCCGCGACGGCCGCCTCGTCGAGCGCGTCGTGTCCGCTGCTCGCCGACAGCAGGACCTGGTCGGGCCGGCCGCTTGCGAGCACATGCACGTTCAGGAACGCGGTGCCTTCCCAGCCGCGCCGCTGCGCGACGTCCGGATAGTCGGGCGCGGGATTGCGCAGGTACGCAGCCGCGAACCGCGGTGCGGTGACGGGTTCGGGCGCGGTTGCCGATGGTGCGGCGGGCGCCGCGTGCGCAGGCACCGTCGCGGTATCGGCCGATGCGTGTGCGGCGGCCGGCGACGCCGGTTCCGGTACCGCCCCGGCTCCCTGCAATTCGCCGTCCGGCCGCGCCACGGCGGTTGCGGCCGGGGGCTGGCGCGAAGGACTTGCGCGATCGAGTCGACGCGGCACCGTCGGGTTCGGCCGAATCTCCCGAGGCATGACCGTTTCGCGGCGCGCATGCGAAGGCCTGTGCACGGGAGGAACCGGTGTTGCGCGATCCGTACGGCGCTGCTCGCCCGGTTCGGCCACCCGCGCGGATTCGCTCGCGTCCACCTCGACGGCGAGCGGACGGGACAGCGTCGGGCGTGCAGCGGGCACCCACGCATGCCACAGCGCGATCGTGATGGCCGCATGGACGGCGAATACCGCCAGCGCGACCGTGTGCAGCGGTTCGCGTGCGCGCACGGCCTGCGACATCGCGATCGTCGCCGCATCCGGGCCAACAGGCGCGATGCCGTATGCGAGCGCAACCACGCGGCGGCGGTCGGACCTGCGATTGGCATCGAACGGCATCGGGACGGGCATGGTGGTTTCTCGCTGCGCGGAATCGTTGCCGGTTCGAACGGCAAGAAGCATGCCGATGCCCGCATCGCCCGGCCGGCGCAGGTTGAAGCCGCCACGCGTCGATATGCAACCGCCGACCTGTTGCAGTTCGTGCCACCGCTGTTGCACCTGTGTCAATTTGGATCAACGGTATGGCGCTCGCGCAGTCGTATGCGCGATCGTCGTTCGGATCGAGCGCGCCGCCGCGGGCGCGCGGTCCGTTGCATGCGTGCGTCGCACCGGGTAACGGCGCGCCATCGACTCACACAGTCGACGACGATCGCCGTCCGTGCGCCGCACCGTCATCCATTCAGGCATGCCCTCGCGCATGACCGCCGCGATTGGCCGTGCGCCACGTATCGCATGCGCGCGGCTCCCGTCCGCTCACGGCGTTGTCATGTTTCGCAACACTCGGCCCGCGGCTGTCCCCGAACGCAACACCCACGGATCACCCGCGCCGCGCCGCCCGCGTCGCCGCAACGCGCGCAATCGGCCGCTGCGCCTTGCGCGGCAAGGCGCGCGCCGCAGTGGCATGCGATTTGCGTGACTGGCTGCGCACTGGACCCGGATCCCCACCCTGCCGGCCCGGCCATGTGTTGGCCGCGGTGCGACCACAATGACTCAGGAGACAACCATGAAAAAACTCTCGGCTTCGACGAGCCGACTGGCAACGATCGGCATCGCGGCGGCTGCCGCGATCGCCTTGAATCCCGGCCTGGTGGACGCTGCCGCGGATTATCCGGCCGTCACGTACCAGCGGCTCACGGATGCACAACGCGATCCGGGCTGGCTCACCTACTACCGCACGTACAGCGGCCAGGCGCATTCGCCGCTCAAGCAGATCGACGCGTCGAACGTGAAGCAGCTCACGCAGGCGTGGAGCTACAAGTTTCCGGCCGAGCTGAAGCAGGGTTTCGAGGCCACGCCGATCGTCAACGGCCGCTACCTGTTCGTGACCACGCCGAAGGACAACGTGTACGCGTTCGACGCGGCCACCGGCGCGCAGCTGTGGAAATACGAACCGAAGCTCGGCGCGGAATCGTTCAAGACGGCCTGCTGCGACGTCGTGAACCGCGGCGTCGCGCTGTACGGCAAGAACGTCTACGTCGCGATGCTGAGCGGCGAGGTGGCCGCGCTCGACGCCCAGACCGGCGCGCTCGTGTGGAAGAAGCAGATGTTCGAACCGGGGCTCGGCTACGCGTTCTCGCTCGCCCCGCTCGCGCTCGACGGCGCGATCGTGGTCGGCAGCTCGGGCGGCGAATACGGCGCGCGCGGCTTCATCGCGGCGCTCAGCCCGAACGACGGCACGCTGCTGTGGAAGCGCTACACGATCCCCGGCCAGGGCGAGAAGCACGCCGATACCTGGCCCGACGGCATGCAGGCGCACGGCGGCGCACCGGCCTGGCTGACCGGCACCTACGACGCGGCGACGCGCACGCTGTACTGGGGTGTCGGCAACCCGGGGCCGTGGCTCGCGGACCTGCGGCCGGGCGACAACCTGTACTCCGATTCGCTGCTCGCGCTGGATCCGAAGAACGGCGACCTCAAGTGGCACTACCAGTACACGAAGCACGACACCTGGGACTACGACGGCGTCAACACGCCGGTGCTCGCGACGATCAAGTACAAGGGCAAGGAACACGACGCGATCGTCCATGCCGACCGCAACGGCTACTTCCATGCGATCGACCGCGACACCGGCAAGCTGATCTATGCGGAGCCGTTCGTGAAGGCGACGTCGGTCACCGGCTACACGGAAGACGGCGCGCCGATCCAGGATCCCGCGAAGTATCCGAAGGTCGGCACGACGATCGACACGTGCCCGAGCTTCCTCGGCGGCAAGAACTGGTGGTCGATGTCGTACGACCCCGTGCGCCATCTCGCGATCGTCCCGGCGCTGCATGCGTGCATGAGCCTGTCGGGCAAGTCGGTCAACTACATGGAAGGGCTGCCTTATCTCGGCGAAGGCTTCGAGATCAAGCCGGAGCCGGGCAGCGAAGGCTACGGCGAACTCCAGGCGATCGACGTGAACACCGGCAAGAAGGTGTGGAGCCACTGGAGCAAGCTGCCGTGGAACGGCGGCGTCGCGACGACCGCGAGCGGCCTCGCGTTCAGCGGCTCGCTCGACGGCCACCTGTACGCGTTCGACGTGTCGACCGGCAAGGTGCTGTGGGAGAGCCCGAAGCTCGCGAGCGGGATCATCGCGCAGCCGTCCGTCTTCGAAGTCGACGGCAAGGAGTACGTAGCAGTGCTCGCCGGCTACGGCGGCGCCAACCCGATCTGGGGCGGCCCGATGGCCAAGGCGGCGGACGACGTGCCGCGCGGCGGCACGCTGTACGTGTTTGCCCTCGACCGCGGCTGATCGACGTCCGTTCAACCGCATCGCACCCGCGCCGCCGGCGCGGGTGCCGCCCCCCTTCTCCTTTTCAACCGAGCGTACGATCATGAACCTCCGACTTTCCCGCCTCGCCGTGGCCAGTGCGCTCGCGGCAGGCACGGCGCTGACCCCGGTGCCGTCCACGGCCGCGACGGCGGTACGCATCTGCTCGCTGCCCGGCACGCCGACGGCCGCGCTCGACAAGGCCGTCGCCCGCGAGGTGTTCCGCACGGCCGGCATCGCCGCCAGCTTCGCCGCACACGACGCGGGCGGCAGCGACGACGACGGCGTATCCGCGCACGAACTCGCCGGCATCCTCGAACGCGATTGCGACGTGCTCGCCGGCTTCCCGCGCTCGGCCATCGCCGACGCATCCGACACGAAGCTGCTGTTCTCGCAGGGCTACCTGCGCTCGGGCTACGTGAGCGTCACGCGCCGCGACGCCGGCACGCCGCCGACCGGCCGGGAAATCGTCGCGGCCACCTACGCGAGCCCCGCGCAACTGATCGCGGTGCAGCAGAAGAACGCGCGCTTCGATCTCGAGAACACGTCCGAGCAAACGGTCGACGCGCTCGCCCGCGGCCGCGCGCATCGCGCGATCGTCTGGTATCCGGCGGTCGTCGCGTACCAGGCCGCGCATCCGAAACAGGCGTTCCGCATCGGCGCGACCGCGTCGCCGTATGCGGAGTGGCAGCTCACGTTTGCGTTCGCGCCGCGCTCGGCCGCGTTGCAGCAGCGGATCGACGCGGCACTCACGCAGATGAAGGACAACGGCCGGCTCGCCGCGCTGACCCGCAAGTGGACGCTGCCCGGCAGCGCGCTCGAAGTGCACGAGTCGCGCACGCCGTCGCGTTTCCTCGACGGCGCGACGGCGAGCGCAGGCCGCGCGCCCGCTAGCCTGCTGCGCACGCGCAACGTGCCCGCAGGCGGCTTCATCCGCGTCGCCGCGAGCACCGGCGACGCCGCGCCGACGTTCGACGCGGCCCAGGTCGCACACGGCAAGGAAATCTACGGCAACGCCTGCGCGAAGTGCCACGGCGCCGACCTCGAAGGCAACACCGCGCCCGCGCTGAGCGGCCCGTCGTTCGCGCCGCTGTCGCATTCGCACCTGACGATCGGCGGCGTGTTCGGCTACATGGCGACCAACATGCCGGCGGACCAGCCCGGCAAGCTGAAGGACGAAGACTACGCGGACCTGATGGCCTTCCTGCTCGCGTCGAACGGCTACGTCGCCGGCAAGAGCAAGCTGACAGCGGACACCGCCCACGCGTCGACCGCGCCGCTCGTCGCCGGTCCCGCGGCGCACAAGGACGCGAGCCAGTAACACCGGGCCAGCGGCTCCGCCACGCGATGCGGGCCGCGCCCTTCCCCACGATTTCATCTTCACCAGGAAACGACCGTGACGTACCCGACCTCCCGCAGAACCTTCATCATCCATACCATCGGCCTGTGCGCGACGCTCGCCGCCGCACGCACGGCACTCGCGGCCCCGCCGCTCGTCGACGAGAACGACGCCGCCGCGAAGACGCTCGGCTATCGCGCGCGCGCGTCCAGCGTCGACGCCGCGCAGTTCCCGAAATACCAGGCCGGCCAGCGCTGCGTGAACTGCCGCTTCTACAAGGGCGAAGCGGCGGATGCCGCCGGCACGTGTCCGATGTTCGGCGGCAAGCTGGTCGCGGCGGACGGCTGGTGCAACGTGTATGCGAAGCGCGCGTGACGCGTCGCGCGACGGGATGCCGGCGGCGCGGCACGCACCGGCGCCCGCGGCCGGCATCGACGACGGCGCGCCGCCGCACGCCGTCGCGCATCTGCACGCGCTGATCGCGACCGGCCTGTCGCGCGGCTTCGTCACGCGCGGCGACATCATCGACGCGCTGCCTGACGACGATGCGAGCGACGGCGGCATCGATGCCGCCGCCGCGGTGCTCGCCGAACTCGGCATCGCGGTGTGCGACAGCGCCGATACCGCGAGCGGCTGGACGCTCGACCGCTACTTCCGGCCCGCGCCGCCCGCGCGTGCATGGGCCGACGGCGCCGGCACGCTCGCCGCGGCCGACCTGCTCACGCCGCGCACGACCGACCCGGTCCGGCTGTACCTGCGCGAGATGGGCACGACACCGCTCCTCACGCGCGACGAGGAATTCGCGTACGCGCAGCGCATCGAGCGCGGCCGCGCGGCGGCGGTCGCGGTGCTGTGCGGCGATCCCGATGCACTCGACGCGCTGGTGTCGATCCGCACCGAGATCGCCGAATGCCGGACCGCCGCATCGACCTACGTGATCTTTCTCGCCGACGGCCCGCGCGACGATCGACCTGCGGACAGAGTCGACGCGGACGCTTCGCCCGCTTCCACCGGCGAACCCGCACGCGACGACGAGACGCCACCGGAGGATTCGGCCTGGCGCGACGCCGTCGTGGCACGGCTCGCCCGCATCGACGCGCTCGCCGGCGGCATGCGCGCGGCGCTGCTGTCGGGCGGCACCGCTTCCGCCGCTTATCGCGCGCAAGTCCGCGATGTCGCGGCGCTGCTCGGCACGGTGAGCCTGTCCGCCCGCGCACTCGAACGGATGAGCGAACCGTTGCGCAAGCGCGCATGCCGGCAGCGCGCACTGCGGGGCCGGCTGGCGCGGATGCTGGCCGACGTGGGCGTCCCGCCGTCGTTTGCGCGGTCGAGCGACGACGACCACGCGGGCTGGCTCGCGTCGTGCATCGCCGCCCATCCGGCCTGCGGGCCGACGCTGACACGGCGCGCGGCCGAGTTCGTCGATGCACGCGCCGCGATCGTGCGCGATGCCCCGGCGTCGGCACTGCCGCCCGACGCGACCGCGTCGCTCGATGCGCGGCTCGCTGCGATCGAGCGCGCGATGCAGCCGGCGAGGACGGGCCTGTTCGACGCGAACCTCCGGCTCGTCGTGTCGATCGCGAAGCGCTATCCCGATCGCGGGCTGCCGTTCGCCGACCTGATCCAGGAAGGCAACATCGGCCTGTTGAAGGCCATCGAGCGCTACGACTATCGGCGCGGTTTCCGCTTCTCGACCTACGCGACCTGGTGGATCCGTCAGGCGATCACGCATGCGCTCGCCGACCTCGGCCGCACGATCCGCGTGCCGACGCATACGGTCGACGCGCTGAACAAGCTGACGCGGCTCGCGCGCGAGCATCGGCAACGCGTGGGCACGGCCGCGACGCCGGCCGAACTGGCCGTCCACATGGGCGAGCCGGTCGACAAGGTGCGCGACCTGATGGCGATCGTGAAGGAGCCGGTGTCGGCGGACTTGCCGGTCTCGCCGGAAGGCGACATGACGTTCGCCGACGTCGCGCCGGACCTGTCGTCGCCGACGCCCGAAGACGCCGCCGGCGCCGCCCAGTTGCGCCATACGATCGCCGCCGCGATCGACCGGCTGCCGCCGCGCGAGGCGACGGTCCTGCGGTTGCGCTACGGACTGCACGCGGACGAAGGCTGCTCGCTGCGCGACATCGGCCGCCAGTTGAACCTGTCCGCCGAACGCGTGCGGCAGATCGAGGCGTCGGCGCTCGCGCGGCTTCGCGCATCCGACGCGCTCGGCGTGCTCCGGTCGTTCATCGCGTAGCGCGGCGTCCGGCCAGCGGCGTGCACGCCGCGCATCGTGCGCCGTGTTGACGCCTGCAACACCCGCTGCTGCATTTCGACGCAACGCGCAGGCCGGCAAGCGCACCGAGTGCCTGGTCTTTTTATGCTTTGCACTGCATATCGATCTGCGTGAACCGCACTGCAACGCGCACGCACGCCGCTGCGGCCGAATACCCGCGCGACTGGCATGCAAGTTGCATTTCAACAGTCAGGCCGCACACCAACGATTTCCACGGAGAACACCTTGACTGCCCTCGTATCGATCCTGCAGGAACACCGAATCTTCGAACCGTCGGCCGACGCGCGCGAGCGCGCCAACATCTCCGGCATGCCGGCCTACCGCGCGCTGGTCGCCGAGGCCGAGCAGGATTACGAAGGCTTCTGGGCGCGTCTCGCGCGCGAGGGCCTCAGTTGGCACAGGCCGTTCACGAAGGTGCTCGACGAGAGCGATGCGCCGTTCTACAAATGGTTCGACGACGGCGAACTCAACGCGTCGTACAACTGCCTCGACCGCCACGTCGAAGCCGGCAACGGCGAGCGC